>DATCRN010000001.1:0-2500 GCA_036568945.1 Alphaproteobacteria bacterium
GACCAAGACCTCGCGACCGCGCTTTCCCGCCTCAATCGCGCACATGAGCCCTGCCGCCCCTGCGCCTATGATCAAAACATCATAGGTCATGCCAATAGCACGTGTAATCGTAGCCCTGCTCCATCCCCAAATCGGCATAGCGCTGCTTAAGAGTAGTATTCCCGGCAGGCGTATAGACCAAGACTTGACTGTGGCTGCGCATTTTTAAAATGGCACAAGCGGATTTATACAAGGCTTCGATCACAGCTTGGTCTTTCGCGGCAAAACGATATAGCCAGGCAACCCTGCCCGTCTCTATCAATGAAATGGTGCCAAGAATTTTATCGTCGCGCTCGTAAACCAAAATGCACTGCGGATCGATTTTCGTCGCGATATCAAGTTTTTCGTATGAATCGCGCGCTTCATCAAATTGCCCGCCATACAAGTCACCCTGCAGGTACAGAGCTTTAACCTGGTCGTAATCTTCGGAACGGTAATTGCGGATATAGGGCATAACAAGAAACTGGCGGAGACGGAGGGATTCGAACCCTCGATACAACTTTAAGGTCGTATGACGGTTTAGCAAACCGTTGCCTTCAGCCACTCGGCCACGTCTCCATGCCTTTATTATAAGCGGCTATAAGGCTATTGGTTACCAGGTCATAAGGCCTAGAGCAACAAAGGATTTTTGGCCGTTTTGGTCCTTTTTTGGTCTAAAATCAAAAAGTTGCAACCTTTGCCCGGCTTCTTTATATGGAAACCCATGACTTTCTTTTTCGCGAAGTTCGCTAGGGCCGCCAAGGTCTCAGCCCAAATCATCCCTAAGGTACAACCCCGGGACGAAAACGCTTTTGATCCTGAAAAATCGAAAGAGATGTTGGCATCACAAATTTCGCGCGTCGCGCTGACCTTGCGCAAACTTGGTTTTATTTACAGCGGCAAAAGTTTTGATGAAACGGAATTCCCTGCCGACATTCTGGCCGCGGCCATCGATCCTAACAAGCCGGACCGTCCATGGATGGTGGGTCAACGTCTACCCATCTATACGCCTGAATCCAACGCCGTCGATCACGAACTGCTGAAAGAATTACGTATCAATCAAAACAATCCCCACATGACGATGAAAGAAGCCAAAGAATTTTTGATGGCCGACATCGCTAATTTTGAACCTAAAATTGTCAATCAACCGCGCGATAGTCTAGCCAAGCTGATGGCCCATTCGCATGGCGTTAAGGTTCATATTGATAACGAAATCATGCAACAGCCCGCCAGCACTTTCAGTGTTTTCTGGCCGGTTGATGCTGTGCGCGCCGACCAAGCGCTTGATCGCGTTTTGCTTATTCAAAATTCCAAACGCCCGCAAGACAGTATTGTGGTTACACAATGGCGTGAGCATGCGGATCATTTCGATCTACCGCGCTGGTACTCAGGCCGCGAACCTTACATTATCAACATCCCAGCCAGTCCCTGGGTAAGCAGCGAGCCGATGCTCGTCAGCGATTTCGTGCAAACGCAAACGATGAATTGCGATCTGCCGGATGAACAGGTTCGCGCCGCACTGCAGGCTATCTATGCGTTGGGTTATATGCCCAGCTCACGCGCCAATGAATGGCCGCGTTTGTATTTACGTGATATCGGTGGTGATGCCATTGATGCGCTCACGATTACGCGTGACAGAAAACGCCGTCTCGTCGTTCAGCACGACGTTTATTATTACGATTACGTGGCAAAAAGCGTGATGCCTGTCACATTAAGCATGATGCCTTTGGATATTTTCCTCAACAATGAGATACGCCGCAAAGTGATCGAGCGCGACTGGGCGAAAATGGATGGCCTTGCCATCACCCCGCGAAAAAAATGGCCGGTAGCAGATTTATTGGCCGCCACAGAATCCATCATTATGCCGCACGCGACAGCAAAACTTGTACCGAACCTGATTCCAACCAAAGAAGATCTGCAGTTGGCACAAAAAGAAGACCGCGCCATCCGTAAAATTGAAAAACAAAAAGAGCGCGCTTACGCGATCCAAGACAGAATTGAATCCTTCAAAATCGATTTAGCTGATCAGTTTGCCGACGTGACCGAAGATTGGCGGCGTGATGCGCATTATTTAAAAAGTAAGGCCCAAGTTTTCCAAGTTGCCGCCATTGCCTACGGCAAGGAAGCGCAAATCGCGTGGAGTCATTTAATGGATCAACCCATAGTCCGTTTGCCGATGGCGGGTTTAATTGAAAATATTGAAAAATTACAGTCGGTTGCGGAGCCTATGCGCAAAGCTGCCCGAAACGCCTTGGCCGTCGCTCATGTGCGCATAAAGCCCCGTATCTAAAACGCAAATCATTGACATAGGCGTCAAAATATATTAGGAATTATATCCTACATAAGGGCGAGATCTGTCTAATGCACAGATTTTCGCCCTTTTTTCATTTCAAAAGGAGTCCCCCTTATGCTCGAAACTCTCGGCAGCGGCATGTCACGCCGCAAACCTTCTGTTATCCCCACGACGCCATCGCTCAAGGAC
>DATCRN010000002.1:0-2335 GCA_036568945.1 Alphaproteobacteria bacterium
GCCCGCGATTAAAATCAGTGAGAAGAACATATAGGCGATCATGCCCACGGTCAGGCCATAGGCGATAAACGTGCGCCAAAAAATATTGCGGTGTTCCTCGCGATTGAAAGCAATGTTGAATCCTTTGATAAGAACGCGCATGCCTTTGGAGGCAATATAAAAGGTAATGAGTGAGCTTGCGAGAAGGGATAGGCTGAGCGTACCTTCTTGTGCCGCGGCGATTTTATTGACTTGGTCGACTAAGATTGCGAGCGCATCATGAGGTAAAAATTGCGCGAGCAGATTCATTTGCTCCGCCATCGTGGACGGATTGGCGACAAGCGCATAAAGGGACACGAGTACGGCAAGTGCAGGGAATGCCGCCATCAAAAAATAAAACGCGACGCCGGCGGCTAGTAAACCCAATTGATCTTGATCGAGATTAACTTTAAGACGCATCGAAAAACGCAGCCAGAACGGCATGGTATTCGAATCTTCGCCTTCCAACATCGCTTTCGGCTGAAACAAAATATAAGACAGCGCCATAACCAAACGACGGATTAAACTGTCTTCAATCGTGTTGCTCATATGCCTTGGTCCCTGAAATTAAAAAGGGCGAGGTTAACCCCGCCCTTTTGAAAGTCGTATTGATCGATCGCTTAACCAGCGGATTGCAAATCGCCCGCGGACATTTTGCCGTTTTTCGGGTTCGCTTGCAGTTCGTAGGACAGTTTCTGACCTTCGTTCAGCGTGCGCATACCAGCGCGCTCAACAGCGGAAATGTGAACGAACACATCCGGACCGCCTTCATCAGGGATGATGAAGCCGAAGCCTTTATCGTTGTTGAACCATTTCACGGTACCAGTAGCCATATTTATTTCCTCATGAGTAAATTCTGGACAAACGGGTCCAGTAACCGGAATTTCGGGTGTTACGCATGACAAGGCGTGTACTGATACGGTATTGCACTGCCATCTCGGTAGTTAACGCGGATCTAAAGCCCATACTAAAAGCCCAACGACCCCAAAATCCCGGGTACTAAACCACAGTTTTGCAAGGCGGGTCAAGCACCTATGTACCCCGTCTGGTTTTGGGGATAATGATGCGGCCCAGTTTTCCTGCGGCTTTGCGGGCAGGGCTTGCGCTAAACCTGTGCAATCTCTATTCGTTATGGAATTAAACGAAGAGTAGCCCTTAAGGAAAAAGATGCTCAAAGTCGTTTTCGCGCGCTATCGCGGATTCTTGATGAATGGGACCGCGTCAAAATCGGATGACCGTTTTTGGGTGCCCAGCATCAATTTGTTTGCGTACTTAGATTTCGTGACTGAGCCCGCCCCCACCTTGTGGGATACGATCGAGCATATGCGAGATAAGCAGTTTGATAACATGCTTGCGTCGATGTACCGCTCTTCGGTCGCGCGTAGATCGCCGCGTGAATTTTTAGATGATGCGGGCTTTGCACAGCATTCTTATACGCATGCCGATGCACCGGGGCATGCTGACTATGTGAAAAACATGATCACGGGTGCGGCGCAAATGGACGGTGCCCTAGTGGTCGTATCAGCCGCAGACGGATCGTGGGATCGCAAGACGCGCGAGCAAGACGAGGTGGATCGCAAAAAACAACGCCATGCTTTGACGATGATGTCTTTGCTGGTCGCTGTCACCGCGCCCAAGCCTTATGACGGTATTCATGTGATTGAAATGCCACCTGAACCCAGATACGGGTTTGATCATTATTTGACGATTGCCGATGTGGACGCGGCCTTTGATGCGCCTGCCGGCATGCCGTCTTACGTGACATCCCGGAATGGCAAACCGCAGCCGCGCTGGCGCAAAGTGCATGATCGCATCAAAGGAAAAGGCCCGCGGTTTAACCCATGATTTCCGACAAATTCGATCGTCCCAAACCGCATTTGAATGTGCATGTGATCGGCCGCGCGACCCTGGTGGCAGCGACTATCGCTGCCGCGACATCCAAAGCTTTGGCGGGACCTCGCCAAGTCCACTTCCGCGAACATGACCGGGTTAAAGGCAAAGATGCGCGTTTTTACAAACCGCTGCCCAAGCCCAAAAGCCCTTGAAAGCCCTTGCGTTTTATAGGTTTCCCACTATATTACGCCCCGATTTAATGAATCACGCGCCCGTGCAGTTGGCTTATGACGGCGGCGCTTTAAAATCAAAAACTTTAAAACGAATACGTCATAGGAGACTAAAAATATGAGTAAGGAAAAATTCTTACGTAACAAACCGCACGTGAACATCGGCACAATTGGCCACGTTGACCACGGCAAGACGTCATTGACGGCTGCGATCACGAAAGTGCTGGCAGAAACCGGTGGCGCCACCTTCACGG
>DATCRN010000003.1:0-3702 GCA_036568945.1 Alphaproteobacteria bacterium
CCATGATATCGCGTAGCAGCTTCGCGCCTTCGGCGTAAGGACGCTGGAAGGCGTTACGGCCAATGATGGATCCGTTACCGCCGCCTGCAACAATCGCGCGTGCTTCATCTAGAACCGCTTCATCGCTTTTTGTGGCGCCACCGGAGAACACGACAATGCGGCGGCCATTGAAACAGGATTTAACAACGTCTTGGACGCGCTCTGTCAATGTTTCGCGGGCGATGTTGTTTTTCTCGTAAGCGGATTTTGCCTCTGGGA
The DNA here is from genome assembly GCA_036568945.1 of Alphaproteobacteria bacterium. Taxonomy (GTDB): domain Bacteria; phylum Pseudomonadota; class Alphaproteobacteria; order Micavibrionales; family UBA1664; genus UBA6145. Next base: position 259 of record DATCRN010000003.1, read on the forward strand.
GTTCCAAGAAGTCGGTCGGCAATTTCACCTTGATGATGTGCGCGCCCATCAGACAACCCATGTGAGCGCCATAAGATACGATATCAAGCGCCGTCTCGCCGTCCTTGCTCAAATTGCCGCCGCGTGGATAAACCCACAGCACTGTGGCAAGACCCGCATCCTTCGCTTCAGCAGCAAGCGCGGCAAATTCTTCCATTTGATTAAAGCAATTATCCGATCCAGGATAAATCGTGAAGCCGATCGCGGAACAACCCAAGCGTACAGCGTCATCGATATCAGCGATGACGGCTTGGTCGGCGTCTTTCTTTTGTGTGGACAGCGAATTGGAATGGTTCATTTTCAAAATGGTCGGAATTTTGCCGCCGAATGTTTTCACGCCGGCTTCGAGTGACCCGAGTGGTGCTGCATAAGCGTTACAGCCCGTATCAACGGCCATTTTGTAATGATAGTGCGGATCATACGCATCCGGGTTCATACCGAAGGAACGGGCAGGGCCATGCTCGAATCCTTGGTCGACCGGAAGGATGACCATGCGACCCGTACCGCCCAGCGTACCCGCCATCAACATCTTGGCAATGTTGTTTAAGGTTTCTTTTGAATCCGATTCATAGTTGGACAGAATATGTTCGACGGTGGGTGTCAGGCGCATTACAGGTCTCCAGTAAATTAAAAAGCCGCCAAACAATGCGTCGGCGGCTTAAGGTCTGTCAATCCTGCAATGCAGGATATTAAACGTTGTTGTTTTTGGGCTGCGGCAACGTAACGGAGAAATTGGCCTGACCACCCAAAGCGTTGATCGCGTTTGAGGCCGATGTCATATCCTGCACAAAACCATGAACGGCTTGCAGCGTCTTTTCATCCAGAACCAAATATTCTTTCATTTCTCAATCGTCTTAAAGACGCCTTCTTCAATCAAATGCCGAACAGCGCGCTGATCGGTGGTGGGCGGCCCGTCATACAGATTATTGATCACCTGTGTGCGGCTTGCTTGCCCGAGTACGCCAACCGTAAGTAGGGCTTTGAGTTCCCTAAGCGTCGGCATGTGTTTCTGGAATAGGTCTATAAACGTGTTTAGGTTTTTTATCAAGACTTCATGGTGATTTCCGAAAGGCCGCAAAGCCAGTTGCAGGTGCTTATGGGCATAGGGGGATGTCTCCAACTCCAGCTCCCGCGCGTCTTCCCGGCCTGCCTTGCGCAGAACGCAGCCCTGGTTCCATAGCCAATCGACATTCCGTGAACTTACAGATTTCTCAAGTTGCAGACGCTCGCCGACAGCGTTCAGAGTCGTTCCAGGGTTTAGGTCGATATCCAAAAGGATCATCGCGCGGCGCAGAGTCGCGGATGGGTCGCCAACGGCATCAACCAAATGGTCGACCACTTTGGCAAGCTGGATCACATCGGCTTTGGACGGTTGGTTCATGGCCTATGGTTTTAATCATTCTCCCGAAAAATGTCTATTTTGCGGATGCTATACCCTTTTTGCATTGGTGGGACGGTCGGTCGAGGCATAGCGTTAATTTATGCCAAACTTCAAAACCGATACCTCGCTCTCTGCTCTTTTTTCTGTCGTCATGGCCCCTGGGATGGTGCCGGATTCTTACGGTCCGTATGAACCTGGGCACTATGTCGTAAGCAATACACCCGAAGTAGAAAATTGGCGTGGGAAGGATGAGGCGCTTTATCGCTTCCACGTCTACGGCTTCGGAGCGCTTATGTCCGGTGCGTTTCCTTTGCACATCGATGCTGAAAAGCACGCGCAGGATATTAAATACGATCCTTCTATGCCACTCGATTACAGCCAAATCGATATCGGCAGCATCGATTGTAAAAATTTTGCAGCGCGTATGTTCAATCTAGAGATGACTGAAGTCGAATTTAGCCCGCGCGAATACGATATGTTGCCGCTCATAGGGGCAATCGATCAGTTAGAATATGGTGAGAAAAACCAAATTTTAAGCGCGTTCCCAAACCTCAAGGGCTATCAAATAAACGAACCTGAACATCAGCCCTACGACACACATGATGGTAATTTCCCAAAATGGCGGGAGGAAGCATACGTCATTCTAAGCGACGATAAAGCGAAACTGTTGGAAGCGGCGCAAAATAAAAGCGATCTTGAAAGAATTGCCGCGATGAAGGCGGCATATCCCGGCAATTATTATCCGCGTGCTTTGCATGCTGTCGCGGAGGAAATAGGAAAAGATATTCTCAAAGACCCCAAACAACCCTTGCGCCGTATCTTTAAAATGCGCGCTTATAGTTATGAGGAAACATCTGAACCTGTGGTGCCGCCAGGCCAAGTGGAAATTATACAAGATGCGTTAAAGGTGATTGAAGAAAAGCCAGCGTCTACACGAGATGCGATCCTATCCGGCATTCGCGGGTATAGTCCGCAACTTAAATTGGCGGCTTAGCAATAGGTGAGTTTGGCGCTGATAAAAGCGCGGTAATCAGTTCTTGCTTGGGCTTGCTCGACTTGAGTTTTCAAAACGTCATTCGCGCTTAAGAGGATGCCTGCCGCTGCAATACGTTGACCTGCTAAGCGAAATTGATCGCGCAAAGTGATGCAATCCTCGCGGCTAATACGCCCCATGGTGATGCCGGTTTTCGCGTCCACGAACAAACGTAATTCCGGAGAAATATGATCCGGCGTAGCATAACCTAGTTTGCGGTCCCACATATTGGCGCGCGCCGTCCATTTCAGGGCAGGGGCCAAAATATCGAACGGTATGGCAATGTCGTAAATCAGACACCAATCATGATCTTGGTGAATATCGAGCATCGCCGCGCGTGTGCGGTTTTGCGACGGCAGAATATCGTCATCAATGGGGGCAAAAAAGTTCATGCCCCAGTTTTTAAAACGCTGGGGCATGAAAGTCTAATTTTGTGTAAGCGAATTAAAGTTTAAGACGCGAGGCAACAGCCGCGACCAATGCGCCGGCTTTGTGGCCAATATGTTCAAGCGTGGTGGCCTGTTTGAAAGCCGGGGCGACTACAACCGAAGAGGCAAAATGCTTGGGACGGCCGAAATACTCATCACCGACATTTACAATGGTCCAAGTGGGCATTTGCATTGTTTCGTCGTCAAAGCACGGTGACATATGTTCGGTTTCATTGGTCATGGTCTGCATCCCTTTTTAAATTCAGTCCGCAGACCATACCAAAACCTCAGTATTATGTCAAATGTTAATTATCCAGCCTTAGACATGGCAATTGCGGTATCGAGCATACGGTTGGAAAAACCCCATTCATTGTCGTACCAGCTTAAAATGCGGACCAGATTACCGTCCAACACCTTGGCTTCATTGATCGCAAAGACCGATGACAAAGGATTGTGATTGAAATCGGACGATACCAACGGGTCGGTATAATACCCCAAAATACCTTTGAGTGGGCCGTCGGCAGCCTTCTTGATTGCGTCGATCACTTCCTCCTTAGAGGTCG
>DATCRN010000004.1:0-4046 GCA_036568945.1 Alphaproteobacteria bacterium
TTTCAAGACCGGTGCATTCAACCGCTCTGCCACCCATCCGTTGCAAAGCCTTATACTTTGAAAAACAGGCTTTTGTCTTGTCTTAATTGGGCGATTTGACTTTTCATATAACTGGCCCTAGAAAATGATCTATGACCAGCCAGCCCATCACCATTCTTATCTGCGATGACACACCCAGCTGGCTCGATCAACATAAGCAAGTCATCGCGTATGCGTTAAAAGATTTGAATATTGAAGCGGATGTCCAAACATTCACAGACGGGTTAGGGGCATATCAATATCTAACGGATCGCGGGAATGCGGACGGCATTCTTTTATGGACCGATCAGCAGATGCCACGCATGAAGGGCACGGATCTTTTGCAGAGTCTGTATTTTGAAGATTTGCTCCCGCCCCAATCTATTATTTGCAGCGCGTCTGACCGTTGGGAAATTGAAGGGCTGATGAAGGAAGGCCCTATCGGTGTTACCTATGTGCCAAAAGGTGCCGACTATTTGAAAGGCGCCAGGGACGCTTTGACAATGCATTTAAGGACGCTCACAAATTCACAACCTGCCGTAACCTTGAAAATCAAGCCTTCTTCACCCTAGAGACCGCTGCAAACATGGGCTATATAAGAGTCCATGTTCTTCCTTTTGTCTAAAATCCTCATGTTCTTTTTAGCGCCGCTGAACGTTGCGATCTTTTTGATCTGTGCCGCAATGGTTTGCTTGTATTTGGGGCGTCGCAAATATGCGCAATGGGCAGGGATGGCGTGTTGTGCTGTGTTGGTTGTCTTTGCTGTTCTGCCCACTGGCCCTGTGCTCATGAAATTTTTGGAAACGCGTTACGTCGCGCCCGATCCTCTGCCGCGACGTGTTGATGGCATCATTTTGCTGGGCGGTGTTTTGGATTCTGATATCGGCATGAGTCATGGCGTGCCACAAATGGATGCAACGGCGGATCGTTTGATTGCGTTTGCTAATCTCGCGTACCGCTATCCTTATGCACGTCTTGTTTACTCAAGTGGTCTTGGCAATTTAAGTCAGACTGGCACCCCGGAAGGCGCTATGGCGGTCGACGCTCTTGAAACCATTGGCTTTCGTGCTGGACGCCGTTTGGTGGTGGAAGACCAGGCGCGCACGACATACGAGAACGCAAAACTGTCCAAGGAGCTTGTACATCCGCAACCTGGCCAAACTTGGCTGATAGTAACCTCCGCCTGGCACATGCCGCGTGCGATGGGTGTGTTCGCGGCGGCAGATTGGCCGGTGGTGCCTGTGCCAACAGATTGGCGTACAGGTGGCAAAACGGGCGGGGGATTCCTCTATAATCTCACCATGTCGCATCTCGCGATTAAGGAGTTGGGCGGAATTGTTCTTTATGCCGTGACTGGCAAATGGGCGTCGCCCGCAACACCTCAACCCGCTATATAGGTTTTATGCGCTTTCTTCTTGCCTTGATGATTGCTCTTTCGAGTTTTACGGCATCCGCCAGTGAATATGGTTTTGCCGAATGGGTGTATGGGTTCAAGCAACGCGCAGTGCAACAGGGGCTACATCCGCAATTTCTGAATAGTGTTTTTGACAATACGAATTTCCTGCCGCGTGTGATTGAACTCGATCAAAAGCAGCCAGAAGATAAGAAGACGCAAAAATTCATCGACTATCGCCGCAGCGTTGTCTCTCAAAAGCGGATTGCCGAAGGCCGCGAACGTTATCGTGAAAACAAACAGCTCCTCGATCAAATCGGCATGTCCTTCGGTGTGCCGCCGCAATACATCGTGGCTTTATGGGGCATTGAAACCAGCTACGGGAAAATCACCGGAGGGTTCGATACGGTGAGTGCCCTTGCGACACTTGCGTTCGAAGGCCGCCGCGCCGAATACTTTGAAAAGGAGCTGATAAATGCCCTCAAAATCCAGCAAGGCGGCCATTCCGGTACGCCGCGTCTAACCGGATCATGGGCTGGAGCCATGGGCCAATCGCAGTTCATGCCGTCCAGTTATCTTAAATATGCAGTTGATTGGGACCGTGACGGCAATTCCAACATTTGGACTTCGCAAGCGGATGTGTTTGCATCCATCGCCAATTACCTGCGCATCGAAGGTTGGAACCGCGATCTTCGTTGGGGGCGGGAAGTGATCGTTCCCAACAGCATCCCCGAAAGTGAATTCGGACGCGATAAAATGAGACCGCTATCGACGTGGCGCCAGCGCGGCGTCTTCACCAGCATGCAGGAAAAACTGCCAATGCCGTCCGATGGTTCAGATCCACTCGCGGCTTTAGTCGCGCCGGATGGTCGGGGTGGACCAACCTATCTGGTCTACGGCAATTACAATGTCATCATGCATTGGAACCGCTCGACATATTTTGCGACATCAGTGGGTTTGCTTGCAGATGCGATCGCTTCCAGTTCCGAAAACCAATAGTTTTTTCAACGCTTAATCCATCCACAGCTCTATCCACGGTTTAATACACAGGCTCAATATATTGATATACAATGATAATATAGGTCATCATTGATATATTTTAGGGTGGTGGTACGATTACGTTGGCATTGACTACGGAGTTTTGGTACTCCTTTCGGTCTGCCCGCGACGTACGCTCGTACGCTGTAGGTTTCGGATAAACAACAAATGGGTGCATGGTGCCTGGTCGCATCAACCTTCTTTTGCTGGTTGGCGTTTCTGTCCTGATCACAGGATGCTCATCCACCTCCGAATATTCGCCGATGGCGAGCGCCGATAGCATCGGCCGCCACAAGGTCGGCAAATCCTATACTGTTAACGGCAAGACGTTTTATCCCACTGAAATTTACTCCGGCACGCAAACAGGCCTCGCATCTTGGTATGGCCCAGGCTTTGATGGCCGTATGACTGCCAATGGCGAACGTTTTGATCAAAACGCCTTAACCGCCGCGCATCCGACCTTGCAAATGCCGTCCATGGTTCGCGTGACCAACTTGAATAATAACCGATCCGTCGTTGTCCGTGTAAACGACCGCGGACCGTTCCATTCCGACCGTATCATCGATCTATCCAAAGGCGCGGCTGAGGCTCTGGGCTTCCGCAATATGGGCACAGCCCAAGTGCGTCTGGATGTTATGGGTCCCGAAAGCATGGCTTTAACCGAAGCTGCCAAACGCAAAATCGATACGCGTGGCGCCGAAATTGCCGTCAATCAAACAGGTCGTTTGGATGACAGGCTCGCTCAGTTCTACCCATCTTTTGCACGCCAGCCATCCGCAGCTGATGCGACCATGGTGGCGATGGCCGGTAATAATCCGGTCGTGAGTGGCACTGGATATGTCCCACAAGTATCCTCAGCCACCGCACTTGAAGCGGCGCCTCTGGGTGTTCAGCCGATACCAATGGTTCAAACCATTGATCAAGACATGCCGATCCGCGATACGGATGCGCCAGGGCCAGCGGTGGCCGAAGCTGTTTTGCCGCCTTTGAACACGGGCGCGATTGTGCCTGCGTCCAAACCTATTCCGCCGCAGCACATGCCAGTTGAGCGCGTGGCTGTCCGTGAGCAAACCTATCAAATGGCGCCTGTGGCAGAAGCTGAGGCACCAATTCCGCCGCAGACTCCACGGGGGCTGCTGGGACGTCTTTCGATTGGGACCAAGGCTGCTAATGCCGCTGAGATCATCCCCCAGGCGGCTGGAACAAACTATGTTCAGGTGGGTGCATACCTATCCCATGCCAGTGCCAATGTGCTGCGCGATGAACTGGCCCAGTATGGCCCAGCCAAAGTTATACCCGCGCGCCCGGGCGATACCTCTTATTTCCGCGTTCAAATTGGGCCCTTTGATTCCGTGGCGCAGGCCGATGATGTTGTAGCCGCGCTTAAGTCCCAAGGACGCATGGCCTCGGTGTTGAAATAACGCTCTAAGCGTCATCCCGAACGCAAGTGAGGGATCTCCAAAAAGTTATGAGATCCCTCGTTCCTCGGGATGACAATCCCGGTGCGATGCTTTAAAAACGAGTCGACCTAAAACCAATCTTAAAGGGTGCCTGATGAACCGCTTGATTGCCGGACTTGCCGTTGTTTTATCCGTGT
>DATCRN010000005.1:0-7087 GCA_036568945.1 Alphaproteobacteria bacterium
AATTGGCCGTAACCGTTATGTCTTTTGGTTTCAAAAATGGCGTCCCGCGTGAATCCGATATGGTTTTAGATGTACGTTTCCTGCGTAATCCGCATTGGGTCGCGAAATTGAAGTCGCTGACGGGCCAAGATAAAGATGTGCAGAAATACATCGCGGATGATGATGATTATGGTGCCTTCATGAAACACACGCAAAGCATGTTGAAACTTCTGCTGCCGCGCTATGCGGATGAGGGTAAATATTATTTCACATTGGCTGTGGGTTGCACCGGCGGTAAACACCGGTCCGTTTATATTGCGGAAACTTTAAGCAAAATGATTAAAGACGCAGGCTATACACTATCCCTGCGTCATCGCGATCTTTAAGACTAGAGATTAGGATTAAGCGGACCAGGTTTGTGCGAACGACTGGTGCGGAGTTCGCCGCGGCGTTCCAATTTGGTACCCGATTCCGGAATAACTGCAAACGCCGCATCGTCGACTTTTTTCAAAATTTGATCGCGGTAGGCCGGTTCGATTTCTAAAATGAAGGCCAGCGCGCCGTTGCCTTTGCTCATGCCGTTTTTTTCGTGTTCGTTGTATTTGAAATTCACACGGTCTCTATCGCCCGTTATTTCGTATTGCATGCGGCGGCCTTTCATACCGAAACGATAACGAAGCGGATCGCCGTTCAAATAATCTTTTAGATTTTCAGCAAACTTGCGGCTATCGTTCATCGACCCCGCATCCCCTAAAATAAGCGTAGCGGCATGCGGTTTTTGGCCGGACTTGCGCTCGACAATACGAACAGTGCCTGAGTTGGCGGCTAGGCCGAAAGGAAGGTCGTCATCGATTGAAAAAGGCATACTTAGTCTATCTTCGCGTTGCTTTTGCTAGGTTTTCCCTTTATTTCTACCAGCGAAAAGTTAACTGGCCCTTTAAAATGCAGGGCTTTTTAGGAGATTAATGATGACCGCTGTAGCCATGCAAGCCCTTGAAAATGATTATAAAGTTAAGGATATGAGCCTGGCCGATTGGGGTCGCAAGGAAATCAATATTGCTGAAACCGAGATGCCGGGCCTGATGGCTTTGCGCGCCGAATATGGCACCTCCAAGCCCTTAAAAGGCGCCCGTATCGCCGGCTGCCTACATATGACGATTCAAACGGCTGTTTTGATCGAAACCTTGATCGCTTTGGGTGCCGAAGTCCGCTGGTCATCCTGCAATATTTTTTCGACACAAGATCAGGCCGCAGCGGCCATAGCGCGCGATCATGGCGGCGTGTTTGCTTGGAAAGGTCAAACCAACGAAGAAGCCGAATGGTGCATCGAGCAAACGATTCTAGGCCCCAATGGCTGGCGCCCGAACATGATTTTGGATGATGGTGGCGATCTCACATTGATGATGCATCAAAAATTCCCTGAACTGCTCAAGGATGTGAAGGGTATTTCCGAAGAAACCACAACGGGTGTGCACCGTCTTTATGAAATGCATAAAAAAGGCCAATTGAAAGTACCGGCCATTAACGTGAACGACAGCGTTACCAAATCGAAATTCGACAACCTCTATGGCTGCCGCGAATCTTTGGTCGATGGCATCAAACGTGCAACGGACGTCATGATGGCTGGTAAAGTTGCTGTCGTTTGCGGCTACGGCGATGTCGGCAAAGGATCCGCCGCATCCCTGCGCAGTCAGGGCGCGCGCGTGGTGATCACCGAGATCGATCCGATCTGTGCACTGCAAGCCGCGATGGAAGGTTACGACGTTCAGACCATGGATGATATGGCATCGAAGGCCGACATTTTCGTGACGGCGACTGGTAATGTCGATGTCATCACCCTCGACCACATGCGCCAAATGAAAGACCGTGCGATCGTCTGCAATATCGGCCACTTCGATTCTGAAATTCAGATTGAATCCCTGCGCAATTACAAATGGGACAATGTGAAGCCGCAGGTTGACGAAGTTGTTTTCCCCGATGGCAAACGCCTGATCGTTCTGGCCGAAGGCCGCTTAGTGAATTTAGGCTGTGCAACCGGTCATCCCTCTTTCGTGATGTCGTGCAGCTTTACCAACCAAACGGTGGCACAGATCGAACTATGGACCAACAACAAAGCCTACCAAGTTGGCGTCTACACGCTGCCGAAACATTTGGATGAAAAAGTAGCTGCCTTGCACCTTGAAAAACTCGGCGCCAAGCTGACCAAACTGTCCAAAAGTCAGGCGGAGTACCTATCGATCGATGTTGAAGGGCCGTTTAAATCGGATACTTATCGCTATTAATACGGCGAATACGTGCATTTCGCGTCACTTTGCGCGAAGCGCACCATATCCCCTGTATTCGTTTTTAGCTCTACCGCTTTTAAATCTTGCGGCGATTGCAGCGCTTGCACCGAAATCGTGCCTTGATATTGCGTCCCATTATTCAGGGTGCAATCGGCTTTAAATTGCGCCAAGGCAGGGCCATTAGCCACATTTTCTGCGGGGAAGCCTGCATTGCTTTGTATGCTGTTAAGTTGGGATGTGTTGTTGGTGGGCTGTAAGACACCGTTAAAATACATGATCGATGCGGCAGCGAAAATAATCAGCGCGCTCATCGCGATTTTAATGCGCGTATTTTTAGGTAGGGCCATGGCAAATCTCCTTATGCCTTGGCTAACGCTTAATATCCCTTAAAAGTTCGGTTTTATTTCTTCGTGATGGGCATGAAAGTGCATCTTGCATCTTTCATATCCACTTTGGTCATTTTGCCCGTGTTCACATTCTTGATTTCAATGGTTTCTTCTTTGGCTGGATCATCGTCTTCATCCACCTCGACTCGTCCCAACATCATGCCGCCGCCACTAACAATGCATTCAGCATTATAAAGCCCATCCGGTGATAAATTGGCGGATGTCGTAGCTTCCTGGGTGGTTTCCTCGGTCGTTTCTGCGGCTGTTTCTGGTACGGTTGCTGGAGGCGTCGAGGCAGTCTCGGCTGTTGTCGTTGGTTGCGCAACATTCTGCGCACTGTTGTCAGACTTCTTCCCTAAGGCCACTACCGCTAAAATAAGAATAATCGCAACGACGGTCGCAATAATCGGTTTCAATTTTCTGTTAAGAGTCATGATTTCCTCCTTACTGTTTAGCCTTCAAACGCGCCGGCGTGGATGCCCGTTTCCGCTGAGATGGTTTTGAATACCGCGTCTTTTGATAGTGCACCGCCACGGCCATGATCCAACACATGTCGCGCACACGCACCGTCCATAATCATGATAGATTTATCAGGCTGATTGCGCTTGCGCATATGTTCGGATGTGAGTTTAACAATCAGGGCACAAATGTCATCCGAGATCGTAATCCCATGATGATCTTCATATCCGGGTTTGATGGCAGTCAGAATTTTGACCGTTGCCGCATCATCCGGCACACCTAGATGCACTTGCTGGAAACGGCGATCCATCGCAGGGTCGGCTGCAACATAAATGCGGTGCTCATCTTTGGTCGTAGCGCCGATGATATTGATATCCCCTACCGTCAAGTAGGGTTTCATCACTTCCGAGAGGCCCTTATATGCCGACCCTTCGCAAGACGGCATGATGGTATGGATCTCGTCAATAAACAGAATGTATTTAGGTGATCTTGGATCGTGATAACGCTCGGCAATGCCTTTAACCAGCGGAATGAACCGTCCTTGGAATTCGCTGATCGATCCTGTGCCTGCCGACATACTGGCCAAATCAATCTCAAGCACGCGCGCGCTTTTTAAATAATCGGGCACATTGCCCTTAGCCACTTGTTGCGCAAGCCCAATCACCAAAGCCGTTTTACCAACCCCCGCAGGCGCGAGCAGCATTACGTTCTTGCGGCCTTTTTGCAGTAAAATTAGGGTTGTGGTTTCCAGTTCCGCATCACGGCCTGTAATGGGGTCAAAGCGATTTTCACGGGCAAGCGCAGTTAAATCACGGCAATAGCCATGGATTAATTCTTCAAGCTGGGAATCAGTGACCTTATGCTTCGTCATAACACTAGCGATTCTAATGCGGATTCGTGCTAAACAACACCCCATGGATAAATTGTTTTTAGGCGAAGCTGCCTTTTTCTGGGGCGCTGAAACACCCGATGACTTGCCGCCGCCAGAGCGGCCGGAAGTAGCGTTCGCGGGCCGTTCTAATGTCGGCAAATCATCGCTGATCAATGCGCTCACCGGACGCAAAAACATGGTGCGCACATCCAATACGCCGGGTCAAACCCGCGCGCTCAACTTCTTTAACATCGGCGATCATTTCACTTTGGTAGATATGCCTGGCTATGGATTTGCCAAAGCATCCAAAGTCGATCAAAAAAAATGGCAAGGTATGATGAAAGCCTATCTGCGCGGTCGTGTGAATTTGCGCCTGGCCTGCGTACTGGTAGATTCGCGCCACGGCCTAAAAGATTCCGATCACGAAATGCTGAAATTATTATCCGATGCCGCTGTGCCTACACGCCTGGTACTGACCAAATCCGATGAAATTTCCGCAAGCGACAAGGAAAAGGCCGTAGCCGCGCTGACCGAAGCCGTCAAAAAAATCGCCTGCGCACATCCTGTGCCTGTGATTACGAGCAGCAAAAAGGAAGACGGTATTTCCGATCTTCGCGCAGCTATCGTAGAAACCTTAGGTCTCCACGAATCGTAAGCGCAAACTTAGCGCGATAACACGACGTTATAAAACGCGTAGGCGCCTGCCGAATCCTTGACGCACATACTAACTTTACCATTGCAGCCGGCGCAATTGGTGGATGTAAGATCAACATCATCCGATCCGCCATTGATAAAGGCTTCTGCCGCCGTAATCGTCATCGTCGGTACGGTTTTATCTTTATAAAGACGATCATTGATGGCTTGGCAGATTTTTTCTGGCAGATCGACGAACGTATATAAAATGTCACTGCCGGTGCTGGGCGTCCATTGTACATTGGTGCCTTGTTGAGATACCCAACCGCGCGTGCTGGACGTTGTCGCAAACAATTCGGGCGAGTCGGTGAAGATATTGAGGCCGCCGCCCGCGGGATGGAATACTTTTGCCGTATTTGTGCCGGTGCCATAGGCCGCATCACCCGGTTTTACAAAACTAAATTCGGTCGGCAGCACGTTTTGCAGTGTGCGCATCTGCTCAACCGTTGATCTTGCCGCCGTGGCGTAATCAATCAGCTCCCCCGCTCTTAAGGCCGCTCGGTCATCGGTCAGACGTCCACCGGCGCCGTTTTCGCCGCCAGACCGCATTAACATGACCGTCAGACCCGCCAAAAGCAGAATGGCGATCAGGACATAAAGCAAAACGTTTCCGGACTGAGGTCTCATGGCATCTCCTAAAAAGTGCGACGGATGTTAGTCTAGCAATATTTGTGGGGCCCGTGCTAGGCTCCGCGTCATGGACGTATTTCTGCCAATTTTGACCTTTTTAGCGGGCTTAGGCGTAGGCTTGGGCGTGCTGATGTTTACACGCTCTTTTTTACGCGGCGTTTCTTATGAGGCCGTTGAGGATATGCGGCAGCGTGAACGCGCCGATTCCGAACATCGCAAAAACATTATCGAAGAAATGCTCAAACCCGTGCAGCAAAATTTACAGGTACTGACCGGTGCGGTGGAACAACTTAAAAGCACAGACACGGCCGTGCGCACAGATCTGCAAAATCTGCAGCGTGAAACGGCGAAACTCGCAGGTGCCATTCATAATCCTGCCGAGCGCGGCCGCTTTGGCGAATATATTTTAAAAACCATTTTGGATAATTCCGGCCTTATTGAGGGTCAGCATTATCAATCACAAGCGGCTTTCACTGATTCTGTGGGTTCATCGCGTCCTGATTTTCTGATCCGCATTCATGATGAGCTGCGTGTCGCAATCGACGCCAAAGCGCCGATTATGGACTTATTGGATGATTTGGATGATGACGTGCTGCATACGCAAGCATCGGCCAAGCTTGCTGCGCAAGTACGTGAGCATGTAAAGGCTTTATCACGCCGCGAATATACGCGTATCAGCGGCAGCCCTGATTTTACCGTGTTATTCCTGCCTGGTGATCATCTTTATGCGCTGGTCGCTAAACAAGACAAATCGCTCCTGGATTACGCAGCTGAAAACAAAGTTCTGATCGCATCCCCTATGCTGCTCATCGGCCTTTTAAAAGTAATCGTAATGATGGCTCGTCAGGTCGATACGGCAAGACAAGCCAAAGATATCGCCGTAGCTGGCGCAGAATTGCATACCCGTCTCCGCAAATTCATGGATCACTTTGACAAGCTGGGGCGCGCGCTTAAATCATCTTTCCAAACCTACAACGATGCGGTGGGATCGATGGAGCGTATGGTATTGCCCAAGGCGCGTGAATTTGAATCTTTGCGTTCCCTAAAGGAAGCCGAAGGTTTACCATCGCCGAGCGCCGTTGAAGTAATGCCACGCACAATCGAAAGTGCCGAAGATAAAGCTGCTTAAACATTCCAAAAATACCATGACTGATATTTATCAAATCCTTGTTCATCCTGATCCCGTTTTGCGCGAGGTGGCGCCGCAAGTAGACAAAATTAATGAGGACATCAAAGCGCAAGCCGCTAAGATGATTGACACAATGTATGCGGCCGAAGGCGTGGGCCTTGCCGCCCCGCAAGTCGGCATTCTCAACCGTCTGATCGTGGTCGATACATCACGACGCGAGAAATCGGCGCCTAACCCGATTGCGATGGTAAACCCTGAGTTGATTTGGAAATCCGAAGAACTGTGGACTTGCATGGAAGGATGCCTATCGATCCCATTGCAATATGCCGATGTAGAACGCCCTAAGCATTGCCGCGTAAAATACTGGGATTTGCAGGGGCAAGAACAAGAGCTTGAAGTCCGCGGTCTTGCGTCCTCTTGCGTTCAGCATGAAATCGATCATTTAAATGGCGTTCTCTTTATCGATCATTTGTCGCGATTGAAGCGCACCAATTTGATGAAGAAATACGAAAAGCAGCAAAAAGAAAAACATAACGTTTTGTGACATGACGGCGAAACCGCTCCGTATCGTGTTTATGGGTACACCGCATTTCGCGGTGCCGGCACTGGCTGCTTTGATCGATGCGGGTCATGATGTCATTGCTGTGTATTCGCA
>DATCRN010000006.1:0-4648 GCA_036568945.1 Alphaproteobacteria bacterium
CGCGGATATTCGCGTTGCCAACCCACCATAACGGCGGGTTCGTTTTTAAGCTGGTTACTCCAGCCCTTGGGCATTGGTGAATTGCTCAAATGGCGGTGAATAAATTTTTGCGTTTGCTCGCCAAGCGCAGCAGGGCCCACAACGCCTAAGGTAAGTTCGACTTCATCCGTATGATCATCGACGGTTGTCGCCATGCCCATAGATCCGTAAAGAAATCCAGCCCAGGGGCGGTCGTTTGGGTCTTGCGCACGGTTTTCGATGTCATTCGGCGTATAAAGATTTTGACCGATCGAATAGGTAAGGCTGGTTGTGTCATTGACCTCAAAGCCTGGCATAACGTCAGCGAATTTGCGTGCAAAACCCGGGACATGTGCATTCACGTCTTGGTAAGAGGCGCGCACACCACTGGTATAATTGTTATCGGTGCCGCCACCGAACAAATCATTCTCGACATCTAAAGAAATAATATTGTCCTGCGATGTATGCGTTATGCGCGGCGGAACTTGTTGTTCAACCGTTTTATCCGGATCATCTGAAGGGGGCTTGGTTGGGGTGGTAACATTCTGTGCCCATGCGGATGCATGCGACAATAGAAGTGCCGCCGCGCAAAGGCAGGGGATCTGTCTTAATGGCGACATGTCAGTACTCTTTCTTCTTTTAGCTTAGTTATTCTGCACCGCTTGGGGACCAGCGTCTCTTTCCGCCTGATCACCCGCATTGGCTAAAGCCGGCGGTGAAAAATTCAAATCTTGATTACCGGCATTAATACTTAAAACCGTAACAATTCCAATCAGCAGAATAACAACAACGGCAAAAAGCGACTTGTTGTTCATGTTTTTACCCTTTTAATAATGGCTTCCTACGCATTTGAAGCCTTAAAGTTCCTATTTAAAGCATTTTAAATAACGCGGTCCGCGACGGCAAAACCAGCCAAAGAAGCCAGCAAAACGCTGGCGACTGGGTTTTCGCGCACCGGTTGACCTAGCTCGTCATCGATCGTTTCAAAGACGGCCGCTAAGTTTTTTTTCACCTCTTCTTTCATGCGCTGCATACGGGAACGACGCTCAATAATAATCAATCCAGCAATTCCTGCCGATAATAAGGCAACGGCAAAAATCGCCCCGGCAGCAATTAAAGCTGCAACATCAGGGCTATAATTGGCATCAAGCCAATAATACATGGCAACAATAAGGAATCCGGTGCCAATAATGGCCAGGATTCCGGACATCAAACGCAACCAAGATGCAGTGCGTGACGTGCGCGTAAACGGAAAATCCCCCGAAACCAACTTTTGAAGGAAATACCGCTCCGCCATTCCAAGCAGGACCGGGTTCATGGTTTTAACGGCGACCGCCGCCCAAGAACAGGCTAAGCAATGCGCCTGCCAGGAATGCCATCGCAACGCTTTGGCCCGGGTTGTTGCGCACATAGGCTTCTGATTTTTCGAATTTGGAAACAGCGCCTTCCTTAGCGTGCTGGAGTTGTTCTCGAGCAGCCGCGGATGCTTTGCGCGCTTGTTCGGTGCCAATCTGAACAGCGTCGTCTTTCAGATCTTTGGCATCTTTTGCCAGCGTATTCAGATCCTGACGCAGGACCGACAGTTGCGCCGCATCCGGCGCGAAAGAGGAATTGGAAATAGCTTTTCCGACAGATTCGAGGGCTTTAGCCATGATGACATCTCCTTAAGTGAAGTTAATTGCATCAAACTAATAGCTAAAGACCGAGGTTTGTTCCTGCGGCGCAAAAAACGCCTTATCTTTCGATATCGCCGGAGAACATGTACCCAACGCCACGAATGGTTTTGATCATATCGTTGGATTTTGGGTCATCGCCCAGTTTTTTACGAACACGGGCGATTTGGATGTCGATGGCGCGATCATAGACGTCATAATTGCCGCCACGGGTTAGTTCAAACAAATGTTCACGCGACAAAACACGGCCAGCCGACATCAGCAAGGCTTCCAATAATTGGAATTCACCCGTCGTCAGATCGGCGCTTTTGCCCGTTGGATCAAACAATTGATATTGCGCGCGGTCCAATATCCAGCCACCGGCGAATTTAATTTTCAAATTGCCTTCAGCGCCGTTAGCCGCGGATGCCGCTGTAATCGGGCCGGATTCTCGTGCACGGCGTAATACGGCCTTAATGCGAGCCGATAACTCGCGCATTTCAAACGGCTTGGTAATGTAGTCGTCAGCGCCCATTTCCAGGCCTACGATTTTCTCGGTCGTGTCGGATTTGCCCGATACGATGATGATCGGTGCTTTGGATTTGGCGCGGATTTTATTAATCAGGCTCAAGCCTTCCGAATCCGGCAGCATGAGGTCCAGTAAAACCACATCAAAATTAGCGTCGCCTAAGCTATCCAATTGGGCACCGGACCCTGCGCCAATCACTTTATAGCCGTCTTCCTCCAGATATGCCTTGAGCACATCTTGAAGGTTTTGGTCGTCATCGACGCTTAAAACAGTGGCCTTTTGTACGGGCATAATGGCGATTTTCCCTAAGATTTTGGACTATCGATCAGCACTGTAGCCGTTTTTGTTACAAAAATGAAACAAACTTTTTCACTCCTGAAACTTGACCGACAAACAGCAGCTACATAGCGGCCCTACCTTTTATCCCATCGTTACAAGGAAAGGACGTTTAATATCATGCTAGAACAAACCGCCCTTATTACAGAGATGGATCACTTGCGCCGCTTTGCGTTGCGCCTGTGCAAAAACCAAGCTGAGGCCGAGGATCTTTTACAGGCGACCTTGCTTCGCGCCATCGAGAAAAAAGCTCTGTTTGAGACCGGCACTGACGTTTTCAAATGGACTTCTAAAATCATGTTCAACTTGTTTGTGTCGGATTATCGCCGCCGCACCAAATTTGAAACGCGTTATGATCCTGAAAGCTTTTTGGCTCACGAAAGCCACGAGGCAAGCCA
This sequence comes from Alphaproteobacteria bacterium, assembly GCA_036568945.1. GTDB lineage: Bacteria > Pseudomonadota > Alphaproteobacteria > Micavibrionales > UBA1664 > UBA6145. The sequence goes on from DATCRN010000006.1 coordinate 2,934, forward strand.
AGAGACGCTTATGGAGATGGCTGAGGTCGAAGCCGCTATGCAGCACTTGAGCGAAGATCATCGCGATGTCTTGGTTATGGTCTGCATCAAAGGCATGCAGTATCAAGAAGTGGCTGATGCAATGGGCGTGCCCTTAGGCACGATCCGCTCACGCTTGTCCCGCGCCCGCGAACATCTGTCGGCGTTGCTGGATAGCCATCGCGGCAATCTATCGCGTCTTGCACACAATGATGTTTTTGGAGACTACGCACACGCTGCTTAATTGCAAACTGTAAGTATCCTCCATAAAAGACCGGCCCCAATTCGGGGCCGGTTCTTTTTACTTTATGGCACGACTTTATGCTCCGCATAATCAAGCTGCATTCTTCTTGTCAGCGTCGCCAATATATTGATTGATCTTGGCCTTAAGATCCGCTTCAACAAGCGGCTTCGCCAAATACGCATCCATGCCGCAATTAATGCATTTATCCCGATCGCCAACCAAAGCATGTGCCGTCATGCCGACAATTGGCGTGGCTTTGCGCCCATTGATTTTTTCTACTTTGCGGATGGCGGCAGTAGCCGTCAACCCGTCCATTTCAGGCATTTGCACATCCATCAAAATCAAATCGTATTTGTGGTCCTGCCACGCATCCAACGCTTCCTTGCCGGTGTGCACTACATCGTAATGCAGACCCATTTCATCAAGCAGATAGCCCAAAACTACAATATTGCCTTCATAATCTTCGGCGACAAGGATGCTTTTCTTGCTGGTCTTTTTGTCTTTACGCTTCCCTTTTTCCGTATCGGCATGCACGGCCGCAGCGCCTTCGCCGCTGATCTCAGGCGCATGGATTTGGACGGTAAAGGTCGCACCTTTGCCCGGCACGCTTTCGACTTTAATGTCGCCGCCCATCAAGCGCGCCAAATTGCGTGAAATCGCAAGGCCAAGGCCTGTGCCACCAACGCGGCGTGATGCAAAATCATCAGCCTGTTTGAACTGTTCGAAAATCGATTCAACATCTTTTTGTTTAATGCCGATGCCGGTATCGCGAACGCTCATAGTCAAGCGTTCGTGTTTCTGATCGTAGGTGGCGGTCACAAGAACGCTGCCTTTATCAGTGAATTTGAAGGCATTGCCGATCAGATTGATTAAAATTTGGCGAATGCGTAATGGATCGCCGGACAAGATTTTTCCATCCACGGCATCATAATCGAATTTAAAGTCCAAATTTTTTTCTTTGGCTTGGATCGACATGATGTTGATCACTTGTTCGAACAAGGTGACCGGATCGTAATCGCGGATCTCGATATTCATTTCGCCGCTTTCGATTTTGGCGAAATCGAGAATATCGTTAATCAGATCTTTGAGGGTCGCGGTAGATGATCCCAACGTATCGACTAGTTTTTGCACCTTCTCCGACAAATAATCGCGCTGGCGATCCAAGATTTCGGCAATACCGGAAATGGCGGTCAACGGCGTGCGAATTTCATGGCTCATATGCGCAAGCAGCTCGGATTTCGCGCGATCGAGCGCGCGAAGCTCCTCGATCAGCCGCGCATTTTCCACTGCCAGCGCCATGCGGCCGGCCAGATCTTCGGCCAACGCCAGATCGCGGGCGCCATAGCTGCGGCCCGACTCGATCGCCGCCAGCAACAGCACACCACGCAAGTGACCACGCGCAACCAGCGGCACGCAGATCATCGATCGCAAACCGATCGCGCGCAAGATCGCC
>DATCRN010000007.1:0-16766 GCA_036568945.1 Alphaproteobacteria bacterium
CACTTGGCCATTGTCATTAAGCGCCTTCAACGTATCGGCGCTGACAACGTAATTGCCTTCGCCATGCGCGACAGGCACGTTCATCAAATCGCCTTGCTTCATGGATGATGTGAATGTTGCGCTTGTATTTTCGAGACGTAAATGAACTTCTTTGCAGATGAATTTGAGCGAACTGTTGCGGAGCAAAGCGCCTGGCACCAAACGCGTTTCTACCAACATTTGGAATCCGTTACACACAGCCAAAAGTGGAGTGCCGGATTCCGCCAAGCGAATGACTTCTTTCATAACAGGAGAGTGCGCGGCGATGGCACCGCAGCGCAAATAATCGCCGTAGGAAAATCCTCCGGGCAGGACCATTAGGTCCGGTTTGCCGATATCGGTGTCTTTATGCCAGAGGAGGCGCGGGCGGGACCCGCAGGTGCGTTCGATTGCATCTGCCATATCCTTTTCCCGGTTCGACCCTGGGAAGACCACCACCACGCTGTCCATTAAAACTCCGTTTTTACAGGCTTTTCGTCCCTTTGTTTGTCACGCCGGGCATTGATATATCAAGCGGAAAATCGCCGCGGATTCTCTCTGGAATATGACAAGTAATTCCCGATTCATAACTTTAAAAGATTCTTGTTGGAATCTGCGTGGGCGCAGTGCTAGGTTTTTTTCAAGCGGAACAATCCGGCTAGTTGAACAGGGGGACCAGAAAGGCACGTCTAACGACGTGCCTTTTGTCTTAAAGGGCTTGATTTACTTGATCTTCCGCGTCTTTGAGGAACTTGTTTAACAGGGCTTCTACTTGGTCTGCAGGCTTGCCTTTGGCTGCCAAATCAGCGGAAACCTTAGCCACGACATCGCCCATACCGGCTTCCTTCATGTTGCTGGCAACCACATCGCCGGCATAGCCGCTGGCATCTTCGCCTATCAGCCCCATTTCTTGTGCTGCCCACAGGCCCAAAAGCTTGGCCGCGCGGGATTCAATCCGAAACAGCCGCTCCTGATCCTTGGCATATTTGTTTTCCAGGGCTTTTTCGCGGTCGTTCAAATTCGTCATGCTGATTTTCCTTTCTTATGAGCCATAAATTCTTTAAAAAACAGGCCTGTCTGTAAAGAGGAAGCTTAGATGAACTTAACAAGTGTTCCACCCCGCCGCCGTCAAATTTACGAAGGTAAAGCCAAGATTCTGTACGAAGGTACAGAACCGGGCACGGTCATTCAATATTTTAAGGATGATGCGACTGCTGGCGATGGCGCAAAACACGAAGTGTTTGCTGGCAAGGGTATTTTGAACAATCGTATTTCGGCGCATTTGATGACGAAGCTTGAAGGCATCGGTGTCCCGACACACTTCCTTAAAAGCCTCAACATGCGTGAGCAACTTATTCGCCAAGTTGAAATTATTCCAATCGAAGTGGTTGTGCGTAATATTTCTGCTGGCAGTTTATCCAAACGTTTGGGTATTGCTGAAGGCACGCATTTGCCGCGTCCGTTGGTTGAATTCTATTATAAGAACGATGCGCTACACGACCCGATGGTGAGTGATGATCACATTATCGCGCTTGGTTGGGCCGATCCGTACGAGCTCGAGGAAATGGTGAATCTTGCTTACCGCGCAAATGATTATTTGAACGGTTTGTTCAATGGTGTTGGGTTACAGTTGATCGATTTCAAATTGGAATTTGGACGCATTTGGGGCGATCAAGGCGAACTTTATATAGTCCTTGCTGATGAAATCTCGCCGGACACTTGCCGCCTTTGGGATATCAAAACCAAAGAAAAAATGGATAAAGACCGTTTCCGCCGTGATTTGGGCGGGTTGGTTGAAGCGTACCAAGAAGTCGCTGTGCGTTTGGGTATCATCCCGCGTGAAGGCGTTGTGCAAGGTGAGGGTTTTAACGAAAAACTCGCTGCCAATTTGGAAGAGATTGAAAACGAATTGGCTCGCCAGCGTGAACTGCGCGCCGTCAATAAATCTAAACCGACTAAGGTGTAAGAAAGTATGAAAGCTGTCATTCACGTGTCTTTGAAAAAGGCGATTCTGGACCCGCAAGGTAAGGCGATTGCCAATGCCTTAAAATCTATGGGATTTGATGAAGTCGAAGAAGCGCGTCAGGGCAAGGTTATTGAAATCACTTTGAATGGCAAAACCGACGAAGCCCGCTTGAAAGATATGTGCGACCGCCTACTTGCTAATCCAGTTATCGAGGACTATAAGGTCGAACTCGTGGCTTAAAAAGATCATGCAATACACCGCACAAATCCGCATCAGTGATGAAGAGCTGCGCAAATGCGCCAAGGGCTTGCAAAAATCTGACCGCCGCAAGCGTGCTGATGCGCGTTTATGGCATCTACATCATGCGCCAAAGCCTGCGAATGATACGCCGAAAGAACGTCGCGATTTCCGCAAAGCTGCCCTTCGTCATGAATTATCATTGGAAACGCAAGCAAAATTGATTGATTTTGCACGCCGCCAAGTTGCCATTCGTTTGCCTCTACCGTTCCGCCTCTATGGTGGATGGTGGGAACGTACGGATGGGCCGCGTCCAAAACTAAAATTGCCGCTCCGTTTGCGCTTGTTCTTCGCGCAGGGACCGGTTTTCTACAAACCTCGTGTTTCTTAAAAATCATAAAGCTATCCGGCCGTCGCTTGAGCATTTGCTCAAGAACGACAAGCATTTTAAAAAATTCTTCACGCTGGATGAAATCGATGCCATTCCGCATACGCACCGCAAAGTATCATTCGAATCTTTTGCGCGGACGATCGTGGGCCAACAATTATCGGTAAAGGCTGCAGCAACTATTTGGAGCCGCGTAGAATTATTGGCCGATCCGTTTACGCCGGAGAAGGTTTTAAAAGTATCCGATAAGGATTTACGCGCCGCCGGGCTATCGTTTCAGAAAATCAAATATCTGCGCGGACTATCGGAAGCGGTTGCAGCCAAGCATTTTGATCCTGCTAAACTTAAAAAATTGTCGGATGAAGAAGTAATCGAAGCGATTACAGCCTTGCACGGCTTTGGCCGTTGGTCGGCGGAAATGGTTTTAATGTTCGCGCTGGCGCGCCCCGACGTTTTTTCTGGGGGCGACCTAGGCTTACGCGAAGGCATTCGCCGAGTTTTAAAGTTGGAAGAACGCCCGACGGAGAAAGAGTCCGTCAAATTGGCCGAACGCTGGGCGGGCCATCGCACGGCGGCCAGCTTGCTTTTGTGGCAAGCCAATCATAAATCCATGAAATGACCAAAGCCTTACTGATTGTGGATGTTCAAAAGGGATTCGCTTGTGAATATGCGTCCCATTTGCCCAAAATTGTTGAAGATTTACAAAAATACTTCGATCATGTGATTGCAACGCGTTTTGTGAATCCTAATCCGTCACCATGGCGTGACATTATGGATTGGTGTGAATGTGATGCGGGATCCGATGATATTGACCTTGCCTTTGATTTGGTGCCGACAGCCAAACTGATTACACGCAGTTCTTACGCGGTACCTCTGCCGGATATTCGAGCAGCTTTACCTGATGATGTTCGAGACATTTATATATGTGGCGCCGATACGCATGCCTGCGTTCTGATGAGCGCAGTCGCCTTATTCGAAAGCAATCAATTTAAGCCTTTTATAATTGCCGATGCGTGTGCATCGCATAGTGGGGAAGAATTACACAAGGCCGGCCTAAAATCATTGGAAGGCCTTATTGGCCAACAGCAGATTATAGAGATCAGAGATCTTTAAAATTTAAATTGCTCGTCGCGGATGCGGTCATCCAAGCTGGATTCCGGCGCAAATAAGAGTGTAGCAGATACGCTGCGATCCAAAGACACGTCCAAGTTCTCGACATTTTCAACTGATGTAAAATCGGCAATTGCGTGGACCGGGCGGCGGTCACTGTCATACACATCAAAGGTGATGGTGGAATGATCAGGCAGCAACGCGCCATCCCAGCGACGCGGACGGAACGGACAAATGGGAGTAAGCGCAAGCAGGCCAGCATCAAGTGGCAAAATGGGCCCATGCGCGGATTGATTATAAGCCGTCGATCCCATCGGTGTGGAAACCAATACGCCATCGCCAACCAATTTTTCCAGGCGCATTTCACCGTCGACGGAGATTTTAATTTTAGCCGCTTGCACACCAGTACGGACCAAGGTGACTTCGTTAAATGCAATGGCTTCGGATTTTTTTCCGCCATGTGTGGTGGCTGTCATGCGTAAAGGGTGGACGCTTTTTTCTTCCGCGTCTTTGATCGCATCCAATATATCTTCTGATTCATAATCGTTTAGGAGGAAACCGTGTGTCCCGCGGTTAAGACCGTAGAACGGTTTGCCCAGATGGACATGCTGATGCAGCATGCGTAAAAGAAAACCATCGCCGCCTAATGTCACGATCACGTCTGCCTCTTGCGGGGCAACTTCGGTCAGTTGCTTACGCAAGGCCGCAAGCTCGACGGAATGATCGCGTTTTTCGGAGGCGAGAATGGCAACTTTCATCTTTACGCAGCCTCTTCCGTTTCGCCTTTACCGCCATGGGCAACTGACCATGCAACCGGATCGCCTAAGAACTTCTCGACGGAATCCAGTGTTGCCGCATCAAAACGATTTTCTGCACGGGCAATTCGAATTACGGATTCCCAATTGCTTAAGGCAATCGTGTTCATGCCTAGATCCTTCATTTCTTGTTTCGTACTGGCATGACCGTAAGTGAACAGAACGAATACTGTATCGACAATCGCATCGGCAGCGCGCAAGGCGTCAACGAAAACTTTTACAGACGTGCCATAGTTTTGTAAGTCTTCGCAGATCAAAACTTTTTTGCCTTCGTCCAATTGACCTTCAATTTGCGCGTTACGGCCAACACCCTTGGCTTTCTTGCGCACATAGATCATCGGTTTATTCATGCGGTCTGAAATAAATGCAGCGTAGGGGATACCCGCTGTTTCGCCACCGGCGATCACATCGACATGCGGTGCTTGCGCGGCGATGGCCTCGGCTGCAATATCCATCAAAATTTTGCGTTCTTTGGGGAAAGAAATAAGACGGCGGCAATCGACATACACGGGACCTTTACGACCAGATGTATATGTGTAAGGCGGGTCGATATTGAACAGGACGGATTTGGTATCGAGAAGAATGCGCGCTGTTTGTTCGGCGGCGTCTTTGGGCGAAAAGCTCATTTAAATAATCCCTTCAAAAGCAATTAAACCTTGCTTTTGTGGCATTGTTAAAGGGGGAAAACAAGCTTTACTGGCTAACCCACAGAATGCGGGCAATCCACAGAACGTCTTGCGGCGCAAAGGTCAGATTATCATGATCTGGATTTAAGGATTTGACCTCGATCTTTTGCACCGTGCGGCGCACGAGTTCCTTAGCCATGACTTCGCCTTTGCGTGTTTTAAGGACAACGCGGTCACCTTTACGCAATTGTGATGCAGGCGATACGACAATCATGTCGCCATCGCGATAGAGCGGAAGCATGGAATCGCCCTGGATTTCAAGCGCATAAGCCCCTTCATCAACGGGCTGCACGTCGGGGAATTTTACTTCATCCCAACCGGAGCCTGCCGGAAAACCGGAATCATCGAAAAACCCATCGCGACCTGCCTGTGCCAACCCCAGAATGGGAATCGGACGCGAGGCGGCTTTAGGTTGCACGATATAAATTTCACGGGTTTCAACAAGCGCAATGAAATCGGTCATCGTAGCGCCGGTGACGCTCAAAACTTTGGCAATGCTTTCAGTCGATGGCCAACGCGGCTTACCTTCGGGACTAATGCGTTTGGATCGATTGAAGGCAGTCGGATCGAGGCCAGCCTTTTTCGCCAGGCCGGAGGTCGAAAAACCTGTGCTTTCGGCCAAACGATCGATGGCCATCCAAATAGCGTCGTGTGAAATCATGGGAGAAGGGCCGGAATGGCGTAAGAGATCATAGGAAAATCGTCATATAGGAATCGGGCTAGGTAAATAGGAATATAAACACAAAAAACCCGCCGGTAAAGGCGGGTTTTTAAGAATGAACGTAAACGTTTATTGCATGTGTCGGCTGGAGCCGATGCGGCGTTTACCCAAAGCGCCGCGCGCTTGAGCACTGGTGACATTGCCAGGCAGATCATGTGCATCTGCCGTAATGACGGCGCGCTTTTGTTTCAAGTGTGCAGAACGTGCAGACTGCGGTTTCTTTTTAGCGTCTTTAAAATCACGAACCAGACCTGTTGTTTTTTCATTTTCCGGCAATTCACGATTTTTATCAGCAACCGATTTTGCCTTACGGCGTTGCTCTGGCGTGACAGGTGTGGCCTTTTGCGTGCCAAGACGCGTCGAGCGACCATGGTAAACTTCACGTGATGGTTTTACGGATGCCGTTTGTTCGAATGTATCGCCGGAGATATCAGCCAGCACGCGTGCTTCGTCTTGGTCAGCAGCTTGTGCAATTGCGTCATCGAAGGCGACGTGCGCGGATTTTGCCATTTATTCCCTCTAATTTTTAGTGTGTTTTGGACGGGTTATGAATAACGAGGCCTGGAAAATCCTGCAATAAAAAAGCAAAGATCCCCGTTTCCCAAAATAGGAATAAATTCATAAATTTTTCTTGACGTGGAAAAATCTTTACGGCATTTTGAGAACAAAGCAAGAACAAATATATCTTGCATTCATCGTAAACCTCCAAAAAACCAAGGAAAACCGCCATCATGCCTATGCCGTCCCCTGAAAATGCCGTTCCCTTTCATACGGCGGAAGAAACTTGGTTTTGGTTTATGCAAGCCAACCAAGCGCGCATGGATGGTGCCAGATTTAAAAGTGCGGAAGGATCGGTCGCACGCCCGTGTGAACCGGTCGATATCTTACGCATTCTCGATCGCCTTTATCGCACGCGCCGTTTGATGATGGATCATCTGCGCGTGATGCGCTTTTACGGCCTGCGTCAAATGCCGCCGGAAAAGTGGCGTCGTTCCGAAATGCGTGCGGCAACGTTATGGGCCGAAGCCATGCGCGCGCTGGAACCAGTGTTGATCGCCAAAAAAATCATGCGCGAACCGTTCCAAGGCAAAGTCATTTCCATGATGGCTGCCCGTGAGCATCAATTTGCCGGAGCTTGGCAATGAGCGCGTTTCATACCAACGCCGTTACGCAAGATATTTGGATTGCATTTTCCGGTATTTGCGATGTGCGCTTATTAAAAATTCTTAAGCCTGGTTTCCGGCATTGCTTTGCGATTATTCGGGAGAAGGGGGCTTGGATTGTGGTCGACCCGATGCTGCACAAGCTTGATGTGACAACCACGCATTTACCGGAGGATTTTGATTTTCCAGCGTGGCTGCGCAATCGCGGTTACCGTGTGGTGCGTGCGCCGCATTTATCACCGCGCCGTATTTTAAGTCTGCCATCGCCCTTTACGTGCGTTGAAGCGATGAAACGCCTGATCGGTTTGCAGAACTGGAAGGTTCTCACGCCCTGGCAGCTTTACCGCACCCTTTTACAAACCTCATTCAAAGGAGAATGCAAATATGGGAAGCATGTTTTCAAAACCTGATATTCCAAATTATCCCGTCTACACGCCCTATACGCCGCCTGTAGCGTCGTCCAGTGATACGCAAACGGACACAACCAGCACAGGCGATCAAGGCGACGATGCGCAACATATTGCCGCCATCGCGCGCCGTCGGTCTTTTCCAGACACGATTCAAACATCCTGGCGCGGTGTGTTGCAGCAAGGCTCGTGGGCCCCGGTACGTAAAAGCCTGTTGGGAGAATAATCATGGCCGAACCAGAAAATCCACAAACGCTGATCGATGCGTATACAAAATCCCGTACGCAGCGCACGGTATGGGAAGGTCTGTGGCGCGACTGTTACGCCTACGCCTTGCCACAACATGACATGTCTTCCGGCAGCGCTACGCGAACGAATACGCAAATTTTTGACGGCACGGCGCTCGATGCGGTCGATCAGCTCGCATCATCGCTACTTGCTAACCTCACACCGCCCTGGTCGTCGTGGTTTGGATTAAAGCCCGGCCCCGATTTGTCGACTGCCGACGCCGAAAGTCTTGCACCCGTTCTTGAAGGCGGCGCACGCATTATGCAGGCGCACTTTGACCGTTCCAACTTTGCTGTCGAAATGCATCAGGCCTTCTTGGATTTAGTTGCCGCAGGTACGGGTACGCTCTTGTTTGAAGAAGCGGTGCCTGGTCAATTATCCGCTTTTCGTTTTTCGGCATTACCTTTAGCCAGCGTTACGCTGGATGAAAGCAGCGGTACCGGCCGTTTGGAACAAATCTATCGCGAAACGCAAATGACGATTGCCGACATCAAATCGCGATTCCCAAAAGCAACCTTGCCGGATCAAATTACCCGCGAAAAGGACATGGATAAGACGTATCGCGTCATCGAAATAGCGGCTCCGGATAATAAGAAAACATCCGTGCGCTACGCGGTTGTTCTAGCCGACGGCGGATCAACCGCAATGCTGACCGATACTGATTTATCGGCATCACCCTTTGTCGCATTCCGTTGGGCCAAAGCGCCCGGTGATGTCTATGGCCGCTCGCCGGTTATGAAGGCACTACCCGACATCAAAACAGCAAACAAAGTCGTCGAATTGATTTTGAAAAACGCATCGATCGCTGTGACCGGCATTTGGCAGGCTGATGATGACGGTGTATTAAACCCCGCGAATATCGAACTCGCTCCAGGTACGATCATTCCGAAGGCCGTCGGCAGCCAAGGACTCAAAGCACTGGAAATGCCAGGCCGTTTCGATGTCAGCCAATTGGTTCTGGACGATCTGCGCTCGCGTATTCGCCATGCGCTGCTGATCGACCGTTTGGGCCAAATCGGCGACCGTAAAATGACGGCGACCGAAGTGTTGGAACGGTCCGGTGAAATGGCGTTGTTGCTTGGTGCAACTTACGGTCGTTTGCAGTCGGAACTTTTGACACCGCTTATTCAGCGCGGCTGGGCAATTCTGCGCCGTCGTGGTGAAGTCCCCGATATCGCTATCGATGGCCGCACCGTACAACTTGATTACCGGTCACCGCTCGCACGGGCGCAAGGTCAACGCGGCGTGCAAAACACTATCAATTGGATTTCCACGACCCTTGCCATGGGACCGGAAGCGGCTGCTGCGATCGATCTTGCTGCTGCTGCCCGCTTCATCGGCGAATCACTGGGCGTGCCATCGGATTTGATCCGCAAGGATCTCTCACAACCCACATAAAGAAAGGAAAAAACTATGATCGAATTTTTGAAAAAATTTCTAATGATCGGCAAAAGGATTTTACCGCAAGAACCAGACGTGATCGTCCCAACCCGTGATGATGCACCGCGTATTTTCGCCCGTTTGTTTTCTAGCGACGACGGTAAAATCGCGCTGTCTTACTTACGCGCAACCGTGAATGCCCGTGTCAGCGGCCCAGAAGCAGGTGAAGCTGCACTTCGCTATCAAGATGGTCAACGCGGTCTTCTGCAAACCATCAACGCGCTGGTCGAGCAAGGCCGCGCTTAAAATTTAAAAATGAAGGAGAAATGAAATGAGTGACGTGAATTTACTCGAACAAGAACCAGAAATTGCCGCGGACTCCGCTGAAGCGGACGTTCTAGGAAAGCCGGAAGGTTTACCCGACAAATTCTGGGATACCGAAACCAAGAATATACGCTTAGATGATTTGATTAAATCCTATTGCGCGTTGGAAAAAAAATTAGGTGCTGGATTCACCGCGCCTGAAGATGAGGAAGGCCGTCGTAAGATTATGATTGCGCTCGGCATGCCGGAAACGCCCGATGCCTATGACGTTAAATCCAAAAGCGATTTGATCACGGTCGATGCGGATGTGAACAAACGCTTGCATGCCAAAGGCTTTACATCGGATCAAGTGCAGGAGGTCTATGATCTCGCTTCTGAACGTCTGGTGCCGATGATCCTTGACATCGCTGCCGAATTCCAAGCCGACCGCGAAGTCGAACGCCTTGTTGCTGCCTTCGGTGGTAAGGAACAATGGAGCGAGATTTCACGTCAACTCCTGGCGTATGGTCGCAAAAACCTGTCGCCCAAAGTGTTGGATGGTCTGTCCGGTTCTTATGACGGCGTCATGGCCCTCTATCAAATGATGAAAGGTGAAACACCGGCCGCATTAGAAAATACCGCCGCGGCAACCGGTATCAGCGAAAAAGATCTCCATGGCATGATGCGCGATCCGAAATATTGGCGCGACAAAGATCCAGCCACGATTGCCAAAGTAACTGACGGTTTCAAACAATTGTACGGATAAAATAAAACCCCGCTTGAGCGGGGTTTTTTCTTAAGCCTGTTGGCTTTCGGCGTCTTCGCGCGCTAAAGCGTCTTCGATGACTTTTGAAAACGCATCTTGGATGTGATTCGGCACGTCTTGGAATTCGAGCGCAATCCGTTGTTTGCCTGAGCGGATAATTTTTGCGCTGACTGGAATTTCGGTGACGACTTCAGCCAGTTTAAATTTCATCAATACGCTCATCGTTTTGCCTTCGATGAAATTGCGACCGTCAGCTTCGAACAAAACGCCGCACTGGCTCCAGTCATGGACCGGATAATTGGTGGATCCGATTCCCAAGACACAGATATCTTTCATGCGGCGGGGGAAACGGCGGCGTGTTTCCTCGCGGTTATCGTTAATCGCGCTTTTAAGTGCCTGATAAATCTTTTCGTACATGAGGCCGATCATACAGAAATTCATGAAAAGCCGCAAAAAGATCAAAATAAAGCTTGACTGATAGGAATTAATTCCTGTAATTTGATTTTTGTAAACGCCGGAGGTCCATCCTTCGGACCGGAGGATTTCAAAAGCGTTTCGCTTCTTCGTTTGCCTCCTTTCTTTCCTAGCGTTCATGGATAACGCCTGAAGATTCTTCTTCAGGCGCCCATGGCATTCCCCTTTCGGCACGGCCCACTTAGGACAACCGATCCCAAGGTCTTTTCGTTTTGGATCAACCCCAAACTACAAGGACTCACATCCATGTCCATTTCCATCGACAACGCATTCGTCAAACAGTTCGAACGCGAAGTATTCGAAGCCTATCAACGCATGGGCTCAAAACTGCGCGACACCGTCCGCAGCAAATCCAATGTTGTGGGATCATCTGCCGTATTCCAAAAAGTCGGCACTGGTCTTGCATCCACAAAATCCACACACGGCATGGTTCCAGTTATGAACCTGAACCACACGTCTGTTGAAGCAACGCTCGCCGATTATTATGCAGGCGATTGGGTCGACAAGCTGGATGAACTCAAAATCAATCATGACGAACGCCAAGTCATCGCCAACGCCGGGGCTTATGCCCTCGGGCGCAAGACCGATGAACTGATCATCACGGCGCTTGCAACCTCCACCAATACGGTCACCGATTCTGCCGCAGGCATGAGTATCGAAAAAGTGCTCGAAGCCTTTGAAAAACTGGGCGGCGCTGATGTACCGGATGACGGCCAACGCACAGCTGTGGTCGGCTGGAAACAATGGTCGCAACTGCTTGCGATCGACGAATTCGCATCCAGCGACTTTGTTGGTCCGGATGAATTGCCATGGCGCGGCACTCAAGCCAAACGCTGGCTGGGCACATTGTGGATTCCGCATTCCGGTCTGCCGATCAACTCCGGTACCGGTGTGCGCAAATGTTTCTGGTATCACAAGACTGCAATCGGCCATGCGTCGGGTCAAGATGTTGAATCCGACATTACATGGCACGGTGATCGCGCAGCCTTCTTCGTCAACAATATGATGAGCCAAGGCGCAGCCTTAATCGAAAACACGGGCGTCGTTGTGATGACCTGCGACGAAACCCCGGCATAAGGAGAAATAGAAAATGTCTTTGAATAATACAAATTTGAGCGTTCTCGCTTATGCCAACAACTTTACTTTGTGGCACTATACGACGGCTGATACAGCCGTCACTGGCGGCGGTTACTTTAATGGTGCTGCCGACATGCTGCGCGTAAATGATTTGATCATCACCATTATTGATACCGCCGTCACGCCGGAGACGATTTTCTACATCGTTACGGCGAACACAGGCTCGGCCGTTACGGTCGCTGCCTTCACAGCCTAATCGCCCCTTTTAGGCTCTCCTGCTTTTCCCTCTTTAAAGCAGGCGCGGTATCAGGCGGAGGGACCGGACGTCCGGTCCCTCCGATATCTCACGTCATCCCAAACGAAAGTGAGGGATCTCATAAACCCAGGGAGATTTCTCGCTCCCGCTCGAAATGACGAGGTTTTTTATGGCCCTGAACGACATTGCCCTTTGCTCGCGCGCGCTGATGCGTATTGGCTGCGCCCCTATAACCTCTTTTGACGACGGTACAGCGGAATCCGAAATCGCAGCGGCCCTTTATGCACCCGCACGCAACGCTTTGCTGTCCGCTTATGGCTGGTCCTTCGCGACAGGGCAAGTGGAACTCGAAGAACTCGACGACGCCCCGCTTGCCGATTATCAACACGCCTATGCGCTGCCCAACGATTTTCTGCGCGCTATGTCGGCTGGCACTGGGGGCAAGGGTCGCGGTCTATCTTATAGGATCTCCCGCAACGTTTTGCATACCGATGCTGATAGTGTTCTTCTTACCTATATCTTCCTGCCCGATGAAACTGAATTTCCGCCGTTCTTCGATGCGGCACTGATAGTCCGCCTGGCGGCTGAATTTTGCATTCCCTTAACTGAAAGTACGACGCGCACCGAAGCATTGCTGCGGATTGCCGAAGATGAATTTCGCAAAGCCAAACAAATCGATGCACAGCAGGATACCCCCGCACGCATCGAAAACTTTCCCCTTATTGATGCAAGAGGCTAAGTCATGCCGATCGTTCGTACCTATAAAACCAATTTTACCGCGGGTGAAGTATCGCGCCGTTTGCTTGGCCGTGGCGATCTCCGCGCTTACGAAAACGGCGCGCTCAGCCTTCGTAATCTGTTCATCCATCCAACAGGTGGTGTCACACGCCGCGCGGGTTTACGGTTTGTTGATACAGCAGCCGGAGCAGGACGCCTTATCGATTTTGAATTCAACACCGAACAAACATATCTCTTGGCCTTAAGCGATGAAGAAATCCGCATCTATCAGGACGATACGTTGATTGAAACGCTTGAAACGCCGTGGACAGAAGAACAAATTGCATCCCTTAACTGGACGCAATCTGCCGACACACTCTTGATCGTTCATCCGGACGTTCCACCTAAACGGCTAACGCGGTCTGGGGCAGGCATTTGGAGTTTGAGCGATTGGGTATTTGATACAAATGAAACAAACGGCGTCAAATACCAACCTTATTTCAAGTTTGTCGATGTGGGCGTGACACTCACACCCACGGCCACGACAGGCAGCATCACTATAACCGCTTCTGCAAATATATTTGAAGCCGCGCATGACGATACGCGTTTGCGTATCGGCGGGAAGGAAGTGCTGATTACGTCCGTGGCATCTGCCACTGTTGTGGATGCAACCGTTCTGGAGACATTGACCGGTATATCCGCGACTAAGGATTGGGAAGAACAAGCCTTTTCCGCTGTACGCGGATATCCGACATCTTGTGCCTTCCATCAAGACCGTTTGGTGATCGGTGGCAGCCGCGATTTGCCTAACCGTTTATGGATGTCGAAATCAGGCGAGCTGTGGAGCTTTGATCTTGGTACGGGGCTGGATGATGAAGCCATCGAATTTGCAATTTTATCCGATCAGGTTAACGCAATCCGTAACGTTTTTTCTGGCCGCCACCTTCAAGTCTTTACATCAGGCGCAGAATGGCAAGTGTCCGGCGATCCGTTGACGCCTACCACAGTGCAGCTTAATCGCCAAACGCGTGTAGGTTCTATCGTTGATCGTACCGTGCCGCCAGTGGATGTGGATGGCGCCACCATTTTCGCTGCACGAAACGGCAGCGAATTGCGCGAATTTATCTATACAGACGTGGAGCAGGCATACCGCGCCAATGATTTGGCTCTGCTCGCGCAACACATCATTCAAAATCCTATCGATCAAGCTTTTGATAAAAAGAACCGCCTTCTGCATTTGGTCATGAATAACGGCAAACTTGCAACGTTGACGGCTTATCGTGCCGAACAAGTTGCCGCCTGGACTCTTCAAGATACAGACGGCCAATTCCTATCCGTCACGGTGGTGGGCGAAGATGTCTATCTGCTAATCGATCGCGACGGGACGATTACGATCGAAAGTTTCGATGACGATTTGAATTTAGATGCGGCATTGGCTGGTGAAACGGATGTGCCGGCCGATACATGGTCGGGTCTCGATCACTTAGAAGGCCGCACGGTATCTATTGTCGCAGACGGCATTATTCAGCCTAACAATAAAGTTGTGGACGGTGAAATCACATTGGAGACGGAGGCTAATAGCGTCCAAATCGGCTTGCCATACACGCATATTATCGAACCTTTGCCGCCAAGCGCCTTGGCCGAAGGCGGGCAGGCACGCGCCACGCGCTTGGTTGAGGCGGTCTTCCGCATCGAAGACACGGCGCATTTAAGCGTCGATGTTGGCAGAGGCTTACGTGATGTGCCCTTACGCGATACAGGCACGGAACTCGGATCACCACCGCCCGAAATTTCTGGCGATGTACGTGTCCGGTCGTTCGGCTGGCGGCAAGACGGTACACAAAGTCTATGGCGCATCGAACAGGAAGCGCCGCTGCCTTTCACGCTTTTATCCGTCGCAACCGATTTACGCGTCAGCGATTAATTTTAAAGGAGTATTCATGGGAAGTTTTAGCAATATTTTAGGTGCCCTAGGGCCTACTTTGATTGATCAAGGTATTCCGGGAATGATCATCAGGTCTGCTTCGATGTTCAGCGATCTTGGCGAAAAGCGAGGCAATCTGGAACGTCAACAATTGGAAGCGCGTCAGCAATTACAAGCCCGCCAGCAGTTGGAAGAAAAGAATCTCTACGAAAAAAACGAATTAGAGCGCCAGCGTCTGGAAACAGAGGCCGCAACCAACGAAGCGCGCCGCCGTAATGCTTTACGCCGCGCCGTCGCCCGGCAGAAAACCTTATTTTCTGCACAAGGTATTGCACCGTCTGATGGCGGATCAAACGAAGCCGTCCTCTTAGGTCTTTATAATGATAGTGATTTGGAACAAGGCGCCGATGATCGCCTGACCACGCTGCGCAAAAGCGCGCTTGATCAAAACTTGGATCAAACGCGCCAAAAAAATCTGCTGGAGGCAACGCAGCTTAGCCAACAGCAATATCTTTACCGCATTTTAAACGGATACTGATCATGCCGGATACACATATTAAAATGCCGGATGTCATTCCGCTCGTCCGTTATGCCGCCAACGGTACGCAAAACGAATTCAATTTTCCATTTCCTATTTTTGCATCTGAAGACATCGCCGTGTATCTAGATGGTGCTCTGCAAGTATCAGGCTACACAGTTGATGGTGCGGGCCAAACGGATGGCGGAACCGTGACGTTCGCAGATGCGCCTATAGCCGATGTTGTTGTCGCCATTGAACGCCGTCTGCCGATAGAACGCATGACAGATTTCTTGGAAGGGGGCGATTTATCCGCAAGGTCCCTTAATAACGAGCTTGATTTTCTGATTGCAGGGCTGCAGCAGGTGGCACGGGATCAATCGGGCATGCTTCGTTATAATCTATTGGAGGATCCGGGATCTATAGTTTTACCTAGCCGTGAATCCCGCGCCGGCCGCGCGCTTGCGTTTGACGGCGATGGTGACCTAACCACCGTGGCGCACGGTAACACACTTGCAACGCCCAGCTATACTCAAACCGGTACAGGCGCCGTTTTACGCAGTCTGTCCGACCGCGCTAAGGATGTTGTTTCGATCAAGGATTTTGGCGCGGTGGGTGACGGGCTTGTAGACGATACAACGGCTATTCAAAATGCGCTTGCGGCACACACATCTGTGTTTGTTCCGACGGGCACATACCGTACATCCGGTACGATTGTCCTTGGCGAAAACCAGACATTATTTGGTACAGGGCAAGATTGCGTCATTGCGGCAGATGATGATGATTTCAACGTGATTGAAATGCGGGATCAATATGCCGCACTCCTTAATCTCAGGATTACCGGCGGGGATACAGCAGTCAAATTATACGGCGTTGATGGGCCGTGTGTACAAAATACGGTTCGGGATGTTGTGATTGAAGCGCCCAAAACCGGCCTTTTATTGGATGGTCACAACGATACCGACAAACCCTGCTACTGGAACAATTTCATCAATGTTTTGATTGATGCGCCGACGATAGAAGGCATTCGTCTGACCAAATCTGGTGCAGGTGATACGCCGAACGCCAACCGGTTTAATTTATGCCGTGTCTATTCGCATGGTACACCCATGACTGGCAGCGGTGTTTATGTCGAGTATGGCAGCCATGCTAACAGCTTTACCGATTGTGAATTCAACGTTCATGGTGATGCATCGGCTTGCGTGCGCTTAGGCGCGCATGCCAACAAAACATTCTTGGTCAACGTGTATACTGAAAGTTACAACGTTGTCCCGAACGTAAAATTGGACGCAGGGTCGCTTGATTCTACCATCGTCAACTTGCATGCGATGAGCAATGGATCGGCGATCTGGGATTTATCAGGCGGTGAATATACAGCCATCAATGCCGGTTATCCCAACCGCAATACGTTGGCCAAAACGACCGTATCGGATTTGAACGCGGCGCTTTTGCGTATGGATACGGTCTTTGTCGATGCGCCTGGCACGGCTACAATTGATGTGACAATCGCACGGACTGTGCATTTGGTTGCGGCCACAAACGGTCCGATTACC
>DATCRN010000008.1:0-2703 GCA_036568945.1 Alphaproteobacteria bacterium
ATCTAGAACACCCGCCATACCCACGACTTTCTCAGGTTTGAAACCGGTTGCGCGTTGCATGACTTCCACCATCGCATCCAGCGGATTGGTAATGACGATGACGAATGCGTTCGGCGCGTTTGCTTTGATGCCGGCGCCGACTTGATTGACGATACCGGTGTTGATGCCGATCAGATCGTCGCGGCTCATGCCTGGTTTACGCGGAATGCCTGCAGTCACAATCACGACATCAGCGCCTTTGAGGGCGGCGTAATCATTCGATCCGGTGATAACAGCATCAAAGCCTTCAACCGGTGCGGCTTCTGCGATATCAAGCCCCTTACCTTGCGGCACGCCTTCGGCCACGTCGACCAGAACGATGTCGCCCAGTTCTTTAAGACCTGCCAGCAGCGCCAGCGTTCCACCAATTTGACCAGCCCCAACCAGACCGATTTTTGCCCGTGCCATGTTTTTCTCCTTATATGGCGTTTGAATCACATGAGGGAAAAGTTAGGCCGTATGCGCCTTGGACACAAGGGGGGTGACCTAGAATGCAGGCGGCGCAAGGGAGTGGTTGTGGAAACCGCAGAGCCACGCGCATTCAATAGATGGGCAATGAAAAACCGGCCTTTTGGGCCGGTTTGTTTCAAAGTCTTAGTCCAGGCGCAGACATATCGAACGTCCAACTGCCGCCACCTTCGTCTTCTTTTGGCCGTCGATCCTCTTGCTGTTCGCGGATATAATTTTCGTATCCGGCATAGTCTTGCGGACGCGGGGCATGTAAGGCGGGACGTGCATCATCGCGACGCTGGCGTTCTTGTTCTTGGCGTTGATGGATAATGTGCGCAGGCGGCACATTTTTTCTCCAATTTTTGGATAACGGGCTGATCGTTTTACCGGCCATATTTATTCTCCCTGTCTACTCTTTTTATAATTTATCCAATTAGCCTGCGCTCTAATCTGCCCCCTTTTCAACCTTTATTTGATTGCGAGAATAAAAAAACCGGCCTGGAAGCCGGTTTGTTTACGTTTAACCCCAAAAGGTCGGATTACGGTATCTGTCTTTAGGCAGATGACTAAGCTCCGTTTGCAAAGCCTGTACATCTAGGACCGGTGACTCACCAACGATGACAGCTTCACCTGCTGTCGATACGTCTTCATGATTTTGCGACGGCGTAGGCTCTGCCACTCGCGTTGCCATCTCCCAATTGGAATCCAAAGTCTCTGTGCTCATCTTAACGCTTCATCGACCAGAAGTGCGGATTGTTGTATGGCATCGCCGCGATTTTTGCGCGCAGCTCTTCCATATCATTGATCATTGGCGCGGCACCCCATGTATTGTTGGCAGCATCCGTGCGGAACATCGGCGCAGTGTTTGCCGGTTCAGCTTGAGGGGTCCAATTGCGGTTGTTGTAATTATTGTTTGCCATCTTAAGCCACCTTCGCGTTGCCTTTGCGCATGGGTTGTTCTTGAGTTTCAGGCGTAATGCCTGCTTTTTGCAGTGCTTGCATTTCGCGCGCTGCGAGTAATGTTTTATAAGCATCGGCCTGGCCATATTGGCTGGCAATATTTAAAGCCGTGCGGCCCAAATCGTCTTCGGCGGTCACATCGGCACCAGCCACGATCAGCATGCGGATCTTCTCTTTGTCGCCTTTTTGGGCGGCGGTCCACAAAGCCTTTTGCATTTCGTCTTGGGTCATTTTGTCCATCCCGAGTTCAAACGGTAAATTTTTAACTTTCGACCAGATATTATGAAAAACATCCATCTTTGTCAACTTTTCTTCATCTCTTGTTAATGATTGAACCAATCATAGCCCAAACTGGCTCCAAATACCTCTATTTTCAAGATAGGCCGTTAAATCTAAATTGTTAGATTTAATGCCTAACATGCTCTGCCAGAAGGGTTTTTCCGGCTCGAGGTCGATCAATCTTACCTTGTCGCCATATTTGTCACGCATAACCCCGCGCATGTCACCAATGGCATCTGCAAGCCCCGTGCCGATTGCCCCGTGTCCGGTCCAAATTTGTCCTTCAAACAAATCCTCGTCCGTCCCTTTTAGACGATCACCACGGCGGGCCCTCACCCACTCGATAAACTGCGCATGAATTTCATTTTGTAATTTCGATAGACGCTCCACATCCGATTTCTTTTCCGGAAGGAACGGATCAAGCATGGCCTTATCTTTCCCTGATGTATGCACTCGGCGTTTCACATCGAATTTTTTGATAAAATCTTCCAACCCGAACGACGCCGAAATGACGCCAATCGATCCGATGATGGATGACGGCTGCACATAAATTTTGTCAGCCGCAAGCGCAAGCCAATATCCGCCCGATGCCGCGACATCTTCCACGAAGCAAGTCACCGGCACTTTCTTGTCGTGCGCGCGATCACGAATTTGCGTGGCGATTAAGCTTGATTGCGCCGGCGATCCGCCAGGCGAATTTACGATGACGGCAATCTCGCGCACGTCTTTCATATCGAACGCTTTATCAATTTGATCGGCGACGGATGCGTGGCTGATGCCGCCCTTTTTCATCCCCGCATCGGCGATCACGCCCGATAGGCGCAAGACAGCAACCTTGGGATGCTGCTCCATAAAATCGCCGATAAAGGGAAGGTCGCCTAAAAAGTCTTTCATGGCCGGGGATCCTAGCAGGCAGTTACGGGGTCGGGAAGCTCCCCACTTAACGCCTGGCACAATATTTGCTAGTATCTTTGC
>DATCRN010000009.1:0-6395 GCA_036568945.1 Alphaproteobacteria bacterium
TTGATCGTGACTCCGGCTTCCAAAGCTTCCTTTGCCATGCGGTCGATGATTTGTTGATTTCCGCCTTTGACCTGTACACCACCAGGACCATTTGGATCGCTGAAATAATCGGTACAGGAAATTTTATCAGGACCCGTCGCGCCCATCCAGCATTGCGCCATGAAATCGGCAAAAGCCTTTGAATTTTCAGTGTCGATATGTTTGCTTTGCAGTTCCGCAAGGCTGATATCTTTGCCCGGGTTTTCAGCGGAAAATTTTTCCCAAGCATCCGCAAACACCTGGAAATTCTCTTCCCGGAATTCAGGACCTTTAATGCCTTCGGCGGTCACAGCATGGATATTTTCAACTGTATCGACTGAATATTTCAAATCCGGATAGCGTGGTTTTGCCCATTCCCAAAACTGGTTGACTTCGCCGCCATGCATCCAATGGGCACCTGCATTGATGGTGCGGCCCGCGTGCTGGATACTTTTCGCACGACCACCTAGACGAGTATCGGCCTCAAGAATAGTGATGGATGGAATTGGTTTTCCGGCAGCCTTAGCTTCATCAACCAAAGTCAGTGCAGCGGTGAGGCCGGCGATACCACTACCTACAATCACCACATCGCTGGTACCGTGATTATCCATTACATTTTCAAATCGTTGTGTTTGCCTGTATTTGGCACGCGCGCAGTTGGTGCGTCCGCGACATTGTCATTGGCAAGGTTTTTACCAAGCTGGACATTGTGTACAGGTGTCGGACCGGATCTGGGCACGATCGCGCTGGTATCTAATTTCATCCACGGGCTGGTTTTCATGGCCTCATCAACGCGGGAACAGAAATCTTCCACCGCCGGATAATCGGCGCGCAGTTTTTGTTCGAGCAGCGTGTAATAGTCTTTGGCATTCAAACCTTCCGGCATGTCGGCTTCGTACTGAATTTGCGTCATTTGCAAATAAATGCGTTTATAAGCCGCAAAGGAAATGGCCGTTTTATCTTCATTATAGATCCCATCCATCGGATCATCCGATTTGGCAACGCCGAACATTGGATGCAACGGATCAAGTTCGCGTAAGGCCATAATGTCATAGGCCTGAATATTCTGATCATCATCGGATGCCGGGCGCACATAAGCGGTTTTAGATTTCGGATCGCCGAATGTACCGTCATTGACGAGCAAGGTATTCAGCGGCGGCCTGCGCCATAGATGTGTACGGCGGCCTGCGTTTTTGCAATTTTCACCGCTGCCGTCTGCCGGTTCGCCATAAGCCACGTGAATGCGTTTCGGATCTTCAACCTCGTGGATCAAGAGAGCAACGCCCAAACCTTTGGCGGCATTCATGATCTGTTTGGCAATCTGCGGATATTCACCGTGGTTTCGGTGTTCCGGAATCATACCTGCCCAAGGCACGTAAGCGACCGGCGCATCCGGCATCGCGGGATCGCGTTGTAAGAGTTCCATGCCGATTGGCTTGCCCTTTTCATCGCGGAAGATGAAAAAAATATTTTTGTTTGTCTGATTAAGACGTTCGAGCAGATCTTCTTTTGGTTCCAAGTCGGCAGGGTCGGTAAAAATCTCAGTGAGCAAGGAATACCATTGCTCAAACGCGCCGGTTTCTCCCGGCATAATCCGATCAATTGTGATGTTGTTGCCTTGACCCATTTACCCTCTGTCTTGCGCTACAGTCTAAGGCCTAGATTATATCAAATCCTAAAGTTTTTCTACTTATGAAAATTATCAAAGGCGCTTTTTCTAACCCCTTCAAATATTTGTACAAAATTAGAATAGGTTTTTGTTATAAACGCCTTATGTCTAATTATGATCTCATCATCGTGGGTGCAGGCGCGGCTGGTTTAGGGGCGGCGCTGGAAGCATCTGACCTGGCGCAAACCGACGGCAAACCGCGGCCCAAAATTTTGGTGCTGGAGGCACTCAACCGTCTCGGCGGTCGCATGAAAACAGAATCATTTGGTCCGGGTTATACTTTCGATCTTGGCGGATCATGGTTGCATGGCGGCCTGATCAATGTTTTTCACAAATGGGCATCCGACCGTTACGCAGGAAAATACAATTACAATGTCGACAAGGTCGAAAACCCAATCGTGCTCACCGATCATGGCACGTATGACGGATCGTTTACCGCCGAACAATCCACGCGCTTTGAAGAGCTTTGGAATGATCATCAATGCGAATATCCCGGCACTGATACGTCGTTCTTAGAATTATATAATCGGATTCCCTTGGATCAACGCACACAAAAAGACGCTGATTACATTCGTGCGGTTGCCAAGCTTTGGATGGCTGCTATGGCGCCGCAAAATGTGTCTGCGCGCGAATATTTTGAGGATCCGTATGCCACTGGCGGCGTGATGATCAAAGGTGGCATGCAGATGCTCGTCAAACTGATGGCTGATGAAGCACGCCATCGCGACGTTACATTTTTAAACGGCGCGGTCGCAAAATCCGTTGATCAAGCGCAAGACGGCGTGACTGTGAATTTAGAAGACGGCCGCGTATTTACCGCTGCCAAAGCAATTGTTACCGTGGCATCCGAAGTCTTAAAAAAGAAAGCGGTGACACTGGGTGTTAATGTACCTGCGGAACTTGAAAATGCACTGGAGGGCACACAGCCCGCACATTACGCAAAAGTGATATTACCCTTAGAGCCCGGATATTTGGATTCCCTTGGCTATCATAGCGACTGCCGCATTACCGATTTGCGCAAAGGCCAAGACAAAACCATCCTGATCCGCAGCAACGGCAATCAAGCCTTGATTAAAATGATCGGCGGACAAGATGCGTTGGATGTCGAGCACATGATCATTCGTGATGTTGAAACCAAATTTATCGAAGAAATACAATCGACCGGTTATTTCAAGCATTTCGGCAAACATGTCATGGTGGGTCCAGTCCAAATTACAGATTGGAACAGCCATCCTTTCTTCGGCCAAGCCTATTCCGTTAAAAAGCCCGGCTATAATCGTGACGGAGTGATTTCTTTCGGGCGCATTGGTGTGGCAGGAGAAGCATTCAGTCTCGCTCAAGACGGCGGCGCGCAAATTTCCGGTGCGCATCAATCCGGCGTACGCCTGATACGCAAAATGTATACGCCAAATTAAATTAATTCGGCAAAAACCCGCGCGGCAAAACAGCGTGCAACAAGACCATAGATTGACTGGTGGGCTGCTTGTCGATTTCCGGTGACAATCTACGCGCGCGCCATTGCAGGCTGCGCGATAGCTGAATTTTGCTTTTGAACTCTTCGTGCAGAGAAGGGGGAAGATCGCTCTTGCCTGTACTGAGGCGACCGCGTTCCACCGCGACCACCAAAGAAAACATCAGCATTTCATTGAGAATATAAGCCGCACGCAAATAGCCCCATGCGGTTTCCGCGAGCAAGCTTTCACGCTGTAATCCAAAGCCGATATTGGCCTTTAATGTGGGCTGTTGGATCTCGTATTCTTTCGCCGTTTGATGCAATGTATTTTGATCGATCTGATGATTGGTCAAACCGGTTCGACCCGCGCTTAAGTCGAAATAATCCTGTTTCAGTAGTTCAAGACGCTTATCCGTTTCGGCGTAGTCAGTATCATTAATGATAAAATTTTTGGGCAGGACATTGTTGCGGCCCCTTTGTGTATCGACTGCGCGGCAAAATCCGCTGAAGCGCGCTTCGGCACCCATCACGTATTCCAGTGTCGATAAAGTTTCTTTGATCAGGAAATCGCCTTTTTCACCCGCAATTGTATCGAGATAGAAAAGCGGATTTTCGTCATCCATCACTTCTTTAAGAGGAAAGAAAGTCGGATAGTTTTGTGCATAGCCTTCGATGAAATTTTTAAGACGAGCTTCATCCGGCGTGGCGATGGCTTCTAGGACGTCGTACATCTCTGCAATTTGATGATGCGCGGTGGCATAGAGCTGAAAATGGTCGGCAAGGGATGACACAATCGAACTGTGCACAATCTTATGGCAAGTTTCAAGTTTGCTGGTGACGATAGGAAAACTCTGCCCTACCATCACTGCTTATGGACCAAAACGTCATCATGGATTTCGGCCGTCAGGCCATTTGGGTATGCCTGGTCGTCGGTGCGCCCATTATGCTGATCAGCCTGGCTGTTGGCTTGATTGTCGGCCTCTTTCAGGCTCTGACGCAAATTCAGGAAATGACCTTAACTTTTGTGCCCAAAATCATCGCCATTTTCTTGGCTTTGTTCGTCCTATTGCCCTTCATGGGCTCGGAACTCGCTGAATTTACCCGCGCGCTTGCGGATCAAATTGTCGGCCTGCCTAAAGAATAAATGGGGTAGAATAACCCTCCTATGGAAGATTTCATCCAAAACATCGTTGTCTCTCAAGTGTATGCCTTGATGCTGATCTTTACCCGGGTCGGCACGGCAATGATGATTATGCCAGGCATCGGCGATGGATTTGTACCGGAACGCGTACGCCTGCTATTCGCCCTTGCATTCTCCGCCGTCATGACACCGATCATCGCACCGCAATTGCCAGAATTTACGACAGGCAGCGTGCAATTTCTGGTTTTGTTGGTTGGCGAATTTATCATGGGCGCCTTTATCGGCGGCATCGCGCGTATCTTTATGACCGCCCTTGATACGGCGGGCATGTTTGTGTCTATGCAAATCGGTCTTGCGAATGCGCAGATTTTCAACCCGCAATTTGCATCGCAAGGATCTATTATGGGTGCGTTCTTATCCATCACCGGTGCACTATTACTATTTGCCACCAATCTGCATCACGAACTTATCACCGCGATCGTGCAGTCTTATCAAACCTTCCCACCCGGGATGCTGGATAGTGCGTTTATCGGTGACTTGGCCGATACGGTCGCGATGGCAGTCACGCAAGCCTTCGCTATCGGATTCCATTTCGCGATGCCGTTCATTATTGTGACCACAATGATTTATATCGCGATGGGGATCTTATCGCGCCTAATGCCGCAATTGCAGGTATTCGTTTTATCGATGCCCATTCAAATCATCACCGGATTCTTGACCTTTATTATGGTCGCGTCTGCGGGAATGATGTTCTGGCTGACAGGCTATGAGAATGGCATCCGTATGTTCATTGCTCCACTCGCTGGAGGTGGGGGATAGATGGCCGAAGGCGACGAGCAGGACGATTCCCAGAAGACCGAAGATCCTACCGCCAAGAAATTGGAGGAAGCGCGTAAGCGCGGCCAAGTGCCGATGAGTAAGGAAGTAAACACTTGGCTAATGTTGGTCGTCTCGACAGTCTTGATTGTAGCCTTCGCACCCATAGTGATGGAGCGTCTGACATTCTTGTTGCGCGTCGTTCTGGAACAGTCTTGGCAACTTCACAGCGATACCGGTTTGATCAATGTGCTCGCACAATTAATGTTTCAAGTTTTTGCGATCATAGGCATGGTGCTTGCGATTTTATTTTTGGCATCAGGCATTGGTCCGTTCGCACAAATCGGTCCGCTTTTATCGTATGAAACGATCAAGCCGAAATTGGATAAATTATCACCTATGGCCGGTTTCAAACGGTTGTTTTCAAAAAAGTCATTTTTTGAATTCATCAAGGGTTTAATCAAAATCAGCATCATCGGAGCCGTATCCGTCGCGATCTTGAAACCATTCTTTAATGGGATGGAACATTTTATCGAACTGCCGCTCCAAGGCGTGATGGCGGAGATGATGACCATCTTCATCAAACTGATGATCGGCATTTTAACGGTGCTCGCTGTTTTGGCCGGGATCGATTTGTTGTTCCAACGCTATAGCCATTACCAACAAATGCGCATGAGCCGTCAGGAAATTAAAGACGAATACAAACAAACGGAAGGCGATCCGCATGTCAGATCGCGTTTACGCCAGATCCGGATGGAGCGTGCACGCAATCGCATGATGCAAAATGTGCCGACCTCGACTGTGGTCGTGACCAACCCGACCCACTTTGCCGTGGCCCTCAAATACGACCCCGATTCCATGGACGCGCCGGTCTGCGTCGCTAAAGGCCAGGACCTGATTGCCCTGCGTATCCGTGAGCTTGCCAACGATAACGGGGTGATCATTGTTGAAAATCCGCCACTTGCCCGCACTTTGTTTAAGGCTGTGGATATCGATGAGGCGATCCCGCCCGAACATTACAAAGCCGTGGCTGAAGTCATCTCTTACGTTTTCAGAATGCAGAAAAAGCTTTAGAATCGGCTTTGATGAAGGTCACTGAAAAACCAGCCATTCTTCCCACTGCCTCGGCCCACACATTTGGGGCCGAAAGCGTTTTGCGCCCCGAAAGCAGTGAGATCCATATGCTTGAGGCACGCTCGCACCATGTGCAACCGGGCGCGGCTTTATATTGGGGGATTTTGATCGTCGCTTGCAGCGGTATTGCCATGACACTCGCTTTCTGGCGATCGGGCATGCTC
>DATCRN010000010.1:0-4114 GCA_036568945.1 Alphaproteobacteria bacterium
CTGCCGTATTGGATACAGAATCTTCTAATTGCGCCAAACGCGCGAAATCTTCTTCAACCGAACCGGTCAGGCCGTACGCCGCGCGCGCGGATTCTTGCAAGTAACCTGCCATCGATGCCGCATCGGAAATTTGCAGCGCGAGAGAATTTAAATCAGACACATTGCCAGACAATGTTTCCAACGCATCTTGCGCGGTTTGCAAACGTTCCGTCAAACGCGGATTGCCTGGCGTGGTGCCGGATTGTAATTGCGTATTAATGGTCGCAACGGCAGCGTAGTAATTCGCAGCCAACTCCTGCCCCACTTGTTGGATGGAAGCGAGCTGTTGTGAGAGTTCATCTACGCGGCCTTGCAGCGAAAACATTTCTTCGCGAATGCCATCGATCTTGCTCGAAGCCGTCGTTTGCGCCGGCGCAAAATAATCATCACCTAAGACAGCTTCCGGCGAAATGCGCGGCGCCTCTTTCATCATGCTTTCGTAGATACCGGTGTTGGAGGTCGATGTCAGCCCCGGAACATCCGGCTTCAAATTGTCGCCGCCGATCGGAGGCAGCACATCGGACATGCGTTTGTTGGTCACGACCAGAGTCGGTACGGAATTGTCATCGGCGGCGGCCACAACATCGTCGCTGCTCATATTGACGGTGCCGAGGGATTTGGGCGCGGCAGATGCCATTCCGGCAATGCCAAAACTCATCAAAAGCACGAGGGTCGATACCGTCGTACGCAGCGCAAAACCGGGCTTCTTCATCGTATTATCCAACTTTTTTTAGGGGCTCCGGAATTTGCCGTAACCCTGCCTATTTGAGTCTCTCTACTGGCATTATACGGGAAGTGGAGTCAAGGACAATGCCCAAGTGGCTATTTATACCGCAAAATTAACGTTTTAGGCCCCTTCGCCCCCCGCGCTAAAAAAGACTTGAACAAAGGGCCTAAGCCACGTTATGGTCCGCCCGCATCGCAAAGCGCCCGTAGCTCAACTGGATAGAGCACCTGACTACGGATCAGGAGGTTTGAGATTCGAATTCTCACGGGCGCGCGATCTCTTTTCGCCCTACAATCAAATGTTTATTACAGCTTGTTCAGACGGCAGCTGCCCAAAAATTTATGGGCCGGCAGTGTACTGACGATGGCAATCAACCGTCCGTTATTCTGACCCAGTTGAACCGCATAATCGTCGTTTACGGCTTGATATTTCAGATTCTCGATCGTGCCGATCGCATTTGCCTGAACACTTAAAAGGATGCTGCCATCCGCTTGTTGGGCTGCGGTCAGTTTGGATGTAGTGCATTTAAATGAGTCATTTGCTGCATGATTAAAGTTTCCGGACGGGAATGCCTCGCCCGGGTTGGACGATGAACCGCCATCATTGACCACGACTTTAATCGGTTGGTCAGGATTGTTTTCAATGGCGTAGGTCATCGCGTTATCAAACGATGTAAAACCAGACCATTCATATTTATTGCCGTTCACTTCGATATATCCATTTGCACCGGCTCGCAAAAGCGCTGCACTGACGGAATCGAACTCAGCTTTGCTTGCGGCCTGCAGTGCAAATTTTAATGTGGCATTCTCACCGGATTGATTGGTGATCGTGCCCGTAACCTTGGCCCCGTTTTCAAGAACGACGGTGACATGCCCTGATGTGCCATTCCCGCACGTCTCGCAATCATTCTGAGTGATGACATCGCCGGTTTCATTGCGTAGCGTGAGCATCATCTCACCACCTTCACCGCCAAGGCCGTCATCATCACGTCCGCCGATCGATGAAATGATGATCGATTTTGTTTTGCCGTTCACTTCAACCAATAGATCGCCGCCATCTGCGCCGTCTGCACCGCCCTCACCTGCACCGCCTTGAGATGTGATGCCAACATTTTCAAAATTGCCGTTCACGACGACATGCGCATTTGCCCCGTCGGCAGCCACGCCATCCTCGGATGTCGCAGATCCACCAGCAGTCACCAACAGAAGCGACTTACCCTCACCTTCTGCCACCATTTCAACATCGCTGATAATACCGCCGTCGCCGCCGTTTTCGTTTCCTGTTCCGCCCGAAAGGGATACCGAATAATTGGAATTTGCGCTTCCGCCCTGAACATTTATTTCGATTGGGTTTACAGGATTTGCGCTTGTGATGCTGCCACCGTTTCCGCCGTTGCTGCCGCCTAAACCACCATTCACAATCAACTGTTCGCCATCCGGATCATCCAATGTCACAGGATTTGGCAGCGCAAAGCTTTCGCCATCGCCGCCCTCTTGACCAGGAGCGGTCGGCGGCGTGCCAGTTTCACCCAAACAGGATGTCACTGTTTCGCCCGATCCGTTTTCAGACGTACCGCAAGCGGCCTGTGCCATGGCAGGAATGGCGCTGACGCCCAAGATAATCGTGGCCGCTAAGGCAAATTTGGTAGATAGGCGCATTGGTTTCTCCCTCAATTTTTGAAAGACTATGCCACAAACGGGAGTATTTTGTAAAATAATGCTGCCTTAAGCTGCTGCGTTAGCCCGGTCGAAGCGCGCAATAGCGGTTCGTAAATCATCGGATGAAAATGGTTTGCCCAAGCGTTCAAATCGCCCGCGATATTCTTCGGGCATTTCGGCATACCCGGTTGAAATCAAAATCTTAATGTTCGGCCATCTGGCTTGAACGGTGTTGGCCAAATCTCCACCAGTCATTTTGGGCATCGCATAATCGGTCACGACCAAATCAATCGATTCATCTTCTAAAATTTCGAGGGCTTCTTTGCCAGATGATGCATCGAATACTTTGTGCCCCATATCTTCAGCAATCGTGACTGTGTTCAAAAGCACAAGCGGATCATCATCAACGGCCAAAATGCGCATCGCACCCTGTTCGACCGGTATATCCGTCTGTCCTACCATATCCGCATGTGATATATCGTCTAAGGCAAGTGGCAACCAAATTTCTGCCGTCGTGCCTAGGCCTTTTTTGCTTGAAATTACAAACGCGCCACCTGATTGCTCCGCCATCCCATGCACCATCGATAGTCCAAGCCCGGTTCCTTTGCCGACTCCTTTGGTGGTAAAGAATGGTTCGGTTGCGCGCGCTAAGGTTTTTTCATCCATGCCTTCACCATGATCAATCACGGATAAAACCACATAATTGCCTGGTTTCACCTTGCCGGCGCTCCCCTTCACAATCGTTTTATATTCGCCTGTAATTGTAATCGCCCCACCCTTAGGCATCGCATCGCGGGCATTCACGGCCAAATTAAGCAACGCCGATTCTAATTGCGTACGGTCCGTATGCACCAATGGCAAATTGGATGGGAAACGCGTGGTGACGAATACGGACGGCCCTAACGCACGATCCAGTAAATCGCCCATATCGCGCACTGTATCCACCACATCGACAGACCCCATTTCAAGATCTTGCCGACGCGCAAAGGCAAGCATGCGTTGTGTGAGTGCCGCCCCACGTTGCCCCGCTTGGATCGCATTCTCGATAAAGGGCGTAACTTGCGGATCTGCCGTCATGCGCCGCTTTACAATTTCAAGACTGCCTAAAACAGCCATCAGTAAATTGTTAAAGTCATGTGCAATGCCACCGGTAAGTTGCCCGATCGCTTCCAATTTTTGCGATTGGAACAATGCTTCACGCGTTTTTTCCAATTGTTCCTGTGCTTCACGACGCTCGGTAATATCTCGCGTGACTTTAGCAAAGCCGATCAGATCGCCATTATCATCATAAATGGCATCGATCACCACATGGGCCCAAAAGCGCGATCCATCTTTTCGCACGCGCCAGCCTTCACGCTCGACACTTCCCTTTTCGCGGGCAATCTCTAAATTACGGTCAGGTTCGCCAGCTGCTTGTTCTTCCGGTGTATAGAAGCGTGAAAAATGCTGGCCTACAATTTCGTCTTCCTTATATCCCTTAATACGCTCGGCGCCCAAATTCCAACTGGACACATTTCCCTCCGGATCGAGCATGTATAACGCATAATCGGTCACGCCTTTTACCAAACGGCGGAAATGTTCTTCACTGCGCCTCAAGGCTTGTTCTTGTTCACGCCGCTCGGTCAAATCGCGCGTAACTTTGGCAAAGCCTACCAATTTGCCTTGTTCATCAACGATACGGTCGATAACG
>DATCRN010000011.1:0-2944 GCA_036568945.1 Alphaproteobacteria bacterium
ACGCAATTCAAAATGCGTAAAAACATGTTTGATGTGGCCGATATCATCACTCACCGACACAAAATCCAAATGTGCCGGCTTGTCATTCCAATCCGACGTAGGAAGGCCCGCCATCCCGCCTAAAAGACCCTTTTCCGGGCGGCGATGCAATAAAATCTCACCCTTATTATTCGTGATCCAATAGGCATACCCTTTACGTTTTGGGCGCACGGCTTTCGGCAGCCTCGCAGGCAAACTATCCTGAATACCAAGCTTCCGCGCTTCGCATAAATCATTGATAGGGCAAATCATGCACTTAGGCTTATCCGGTGTACAAATCGTTGATCCCAAATCCATGAATGCTTGCGGTAAATCACCGGGACGCGTATTCGCACGGTCAATGTAATACAAAGCTGCCGCGGCTTTTAGTGAAGGTTTGGATAATGGCAATGGTTCGGTAATCGCCTCTACACGTGCCATGACACGTTCGACGTTACCGTCGACGACAGTTGCTTGTTGGTCAAATGCAATCGCTGCAATTGCCCCGGCCGTGTAATCACCAACACCCGGCAATTGTTTTAAAGTCTCAACCGTATTTGGAAAGGTACCTAAGGCAGCTACAGCTTTTGCCGCCGCATGCAAATTACGCGCGCGGCTGTAATACCCAAGGCCGGCCCAATCGGCCATGACTTGATCCTGCGGCGCATCTGCTAAATGCTTGATCGTGGGATATTTGGTCGTAAACTTTTGAAAATAGGGGATTACAGCCGGGACCGTGGTCTGCTGAAGCATAATTTCCGACAGCCAAACGCGATACGGCTCGCGGCTTTCGCGCCAGGGAAGTTGCCGTTTATGGCGGTCATACCAGCCTATTAAGGCCGGGATCAGTTTGGATGCTTTTGTTTTGGGCACGCTTTGTTGTAGCGTATGCGCTATGTCAGGGCCAACACTCATCGCAAAAATCGTCCCCAAGGCGACAAAACAGATTTTGGGCAAGGATAAGTCCAAAGCGCGCATATCCATGCCGCGTTTGTTCGATCAATGGCCGCACATCATCACGCCGGAGGACCCAAGCGTGGTCCTGCCCAACCGTATCACTTGGAAAAAGCTGGATGAAAAAACGTCCGCAGGCACGCTGCATGTCTTCGCCCCAAGTGCCCTTGCGGCCAAACTGATGTATCAGGAAAAAATCATCATTGAACGGGTGAACCGCCTGTTCGGACTGCCTGATCATGCTTGCCTTCGGAAAATGATGGTTGCCCACGGCGGAAATGCAACCGGCAAACTACCCGCTCCCCTTAAAAAGAAAAAAGGCATAATTGATGCGGAAACCGCCAAAAAGCTGGATTCCGTGGAAGATCCGGTCTTAAAGGCCCGTCTTGAGGCGCTAGCCCGGTCGATGCCCCAGGAATAGTTGCCTTTCCGGCCTCAAACTGGTATCCATCACCCGCTCTAAAAACCTGCAATAACCAACGGAAATACCATGCCAAAAGTTAACTGTATTACTCTGCGCGCCGGTCACGTAATCGACCACAACAACAAGATCATGGTTGTGACCAAACACGAAATCATGCGCATGCAAATGCGCCAAGGTACCATCCAGCTGACGCTTAAAGACGTGCGCACGGGTCTTAAAGATTCCATTCGCTTCACGACAGGCGAGATGGTCGAGCGTGTCCGTCTCGATCAATCCGAAAGTACTTTTTTGTTCGGTTCAGGCGATGATTATACGTTCATGGACGGCACATCGTTCGAGCAGGTCACAATCAACGGTGATTTCCTAGGCGAAGAAAAGGCAGCGCTTCTGACTGAAGGCATGCCGGTCCAGATTGAATTCTACGAAGGCGAGCCACTTTCCGTCGAACTGCCGGAAAAAGTCACCGTCACCATTCAAGAAACCGAACCGGTGATCAAAGGTCAAACTGCATCCGGTTCCTTCAAGCCCGCAATTCTCGATAACGGCCTGCGTATCATGGTGCCAACGCACGTAACGGCCGGTGACCGTGTGGTCATTAAATCCGACGGTCTCGAATACGTCGAACGCGCGAAGGACTAATCAATGCCTTTGATGCCGCCACTCGTCACGGTCATGGTCAAAGCGGTTGAAACCGCTTCGAAGAAACTTAACCGCGATTTTGGTGAAGTTG
Organism: Alphaproteobacteria bacterium; assembly: GCA_036568945.1. Classification (GTDB taxonomy): domain Bacteria; phylum Pseudomonadota; class Alphaproteobacteria; order Micavibrionales; family UBA1664; genus UBA6145. Next base: position 2,127 of record DATCRN010000011.1, read on the forward strand.
AAAATCTGCAGGTATCAGTGAAAGGTCCGTCCAATTTCGTGACCGCCGCTGATAAAAAGGCTGAAGAAACATTGCACTACCATCTGTCCAAAGCCCGTTCTGGTTGGTCCTTCCTTATGGAAGAGTCCGGCGAAGTAAAGGGCGAAGACGGCAAAGGCAAATTCATCATCGACCCGCTCGATGGTACCAATAACTTCCTGCACGGCATTCCGCACTGGTGCATCACGGTGGCTGCCGAAGAAAAAGGCGAGATCGTCGCGGGCGTGACGTTCGACAGCATCCGCAATGAAATGTTTTGGGCGGCTAAAGGCGTCGGCGCTTTTATCGGCAGCCGCAAAATCCGCGTCTCCGGCCGCAAAGATATGGGCATGGCCTTGGTGAGTACCAACAACCCGTCCAAAGGCCGCGGCGGTCACGAACAATATTACAAGGACATGGAAAAATTCACCAACGCTGTGTCCGGTGTTCGCGCATACCACTCCACCGCGCTCGATTTGGCCTATGTGGCTGCGGGTCGTTTGGACGGTATGTTCGTGCGTCAGATTTCGCCGTGGGATGTTGCGGCCGGCGTATTGTTGGTCCGCGAGGCAGGCGGCATCGTCAGCGAAGTTGACGGTGGAAAAGACCCTGTTTATGGCGGCACTATTCTCGCCACAAACGGTCTTCTGTATCAGGATATCAAAGCATTACTGGACTAACCTTGCTGGAGATCCGGTTTGATCGGACCAACACGCAAATCTTTATGCCTCGCGGCTTGTCTTATGACATTTGCCTTGGGGGCCTATGCTCAAAATGCGCCTGAGCCAGAACGTCCGCTG
>DATCRN010000012.1:0-4153 GCA_036568945.1 Alphaproteobacteria bacterium
GAAAGCCGCATAATATGGTCGCTTTGCGGCACTTGAGCGACCCCGTAAAGGGGATGCTGGCGTCTGCCCTGGCGTTCTTTTTGTTTTCTGCAAGCGATGTCGTCTTAAAACACCTGACACATGATTATCATTTCATCACGCTGGCCTTTTTTGCCGCGCTTGGGTGTGTAATTTTTTACAATGTTTATGCGCTCGCCACACGCCAGTGGAAAGCGATGATGAAAACCAGATCATATCATCTGCATGCGCTCCGCGGTTTGTGCTTTGCTGGAATCTATATGTGCTTCCTGTATGGCATTACGCATTTGCCACTCGCCAATATTTATACGCTGTCCTTTACCATGCCGTTTATCACGACACTTATGGGACTTGCATTCTTGAAAGAAATTCCGACCAAGCGGGAATGGATCTGCCTTGCCGTTGGTTTTATTGGTGTCATTGTGGCACTGCGCCCTGGCGACTGGACCTTATCTTTGCCTGTTTTCGCGGGACTGGGCCTCGGTATTTTCTTTGGCTTCATCAATGTAATTGTTCGTTATTACCCAAAGGACGAGCATTTTCTGTCCATTGCGATGCTGCCACTCTATGTGGAATTTAGCGTCTATGTGTTGTTATCGATTTTCGTGACGGGCGTGTTTGAGATGATGCAACCACTCGATGCCCTCATCTGTGCAACGGGTGGTGCGATTGGCGGCGTGGGTTTGATCCTTATGAATTACGCATTCCAAAAGGCATCGATGGCGCAGGCTGCCGCGTTTCATTATATGCAGCTGGTATGGGGGGCACTCTTCGGCTGGCTCTTCTTCCAAGATATACTAGATCTATGGATCCTTGCAGGCGCAATTCTGATTATTGGCGCCGGCCTATGGATGCTGATGGAAAAAGACAAAGGGTCGAAAGCATCATGAAGCGCATTCACGCCCTGCCCGACCATGTGAAAGCCATGCTTGCCGTCATTACTGGCTTTTTCTGCTTTGCTACGGGCGATATTTTTCAAAAATCACTGACCACGCATTATCCGGCATCCACCATTGGTGTGTGCGGCATGCTGTTTTGTCTGATGTTCCTAATTGGATATGCCGCCTTGCGCGGTCAGCTCGGCTATTATACGCGGATACTGGGTTGGCGCATTTATGCCATTCGCGCCACGATCATGGCCGTACAATATGTGTTTTTCTTGACGGCTATTTCGACCGAACCGTTAGCCACCGTTTATACGCTTAGTTTTATTGCGCCTTTGGTCTTAACAATATTGGTATCCATTTTCTTACATGAACATCCTACGCCTAAAACCATCATTGTTTTGATCATTGGCTTTTCAGGTGTGCTGATTGCGCTGCGCCCTGGTGACTGGCAACTGAATATTGGGACGCTTTGCGCACTCGGCAATGGACTCTTGATGGCGATCAGCTATTTCAGCGTGCGTTTTTTCCCAAAGGACGATCACTGGACGGTTAAGACGTCCGTGCCACTGATGATTGAAGTTACCGTTTTTGCCGCTCTCTTGCTGTTTTTACAAGGGCCCATTCCTATGCCGGAGGTTAAGCATATTCCACAATTTATGATTTCCGGCGCCGCCATGACATTTGGACTATGTTTGCTGGTTTACGCCTATGCGCATGGCCGAGCCGCGGTTATCGCACCATTTCAATATACGGGGCTGATATGGGGCACACTGTATGGATGGCTGTTTTTCGGCAATATCATTGATATATGGACGCTGTCAGGGGCTGCCCTGATTATTGGCGCTGGTTTATGGCTTTTCCTGTCACATAAAGCGCCGGAACCATTGCCTGATGCTGCAAATTCCCCTAAAAAAGACGAATAACCAAGGATTGATGAAATGGCTGAACTGATTCAAGGCGAAACGGGTGCATGGGAAATGGTGATTGGACTCGAAGTCCATGCCCAGGTGATCGCGGAATCCAAACTGTTCTCCGGCGCGGCGACAAGCTTTGGCGCGGAGCCGAACAGCCAAGTATCCTTAGTCGATGCCGCCATGCCAGGCATGCTGCCGGTCTTAAACGAATACTGCGTCGAACAAGCGGTCAAAACTGGTTTGGGTTTAAATGCCGCGATCAACAAAACATCTGTGTTTGAACGGAAAAACTATTTTTACCCCGATTTGCCGCAAGGCTATCAAATTTCACAATACCAACACCCGATTGTTGGCACCGGATTTATCGAAATCGATATGCCCGATGGCACATCGCGCACTATTGGCATCACACGTTTGCATTTGGAGCAAGACGCGGGCAAATCGTTGCACGATCAGCATCCGACAAAATCCTACGTTGATCTAAACCGTTCCGGATCTGCCCTGATGGAAATCGTATCCGAGCCCGATTTGCGATCTGCAGAAGAAGTAGGCGCCTACCTGAACAAACTGCGCATGATCCTGCGTTATCTCGGGACTTGCGACGGCAACATGGAAGAAGGTTCGATGCGCTGCGACGTGAACCTATCGCTCCGCCGCCCTGTCGCGCCGTTCGGCACGCGGACTGAAGTCAAAAACGTAAATTCTGTCAAAGCCGCACAAATGGCGATTGAATACGAGGCCCAACGCCAGCTGGAAGTGTTGGAATCCGGCGGCACGGTCGTACAGGAAACCCGCCTGTGGGATCCGGCAAAACTTGAAACCCGCCCGCTTCGTTCCAAAGAAGACGCGCATGATTACCGCTATTTCCCCTGCCCGGACCTTCTGCCGCTCACGCTGACCGACGAGCTGCTTGAGCGCATTAAGAAAACGCTCCCGGAGCTGCCGGACCAGAAAAAACACCGCTTCATGGATGAATACCAACTATCCCTCTATGACGCGCAAGTCCTGGTTGCCGAACAAATGCGTGCTGATTTCTTTGAAACCGTTGCCAAAGGCCGCGATGCAAAACTCGCCGCCAACTGGGTTTTGAACGAACTTCTAGGCGCCCTCAAAAAAGAAGAAAAAACATTGGATCAATCGCCCGTTTCCGCAGTGCAACTCGCGGGGCTGATCGCGCTCATTTCCGACAACACGATTTCCGGCAAAATCGCCAAGGACGTTTTTGCTGAGATGATGGCGTCCGGCAAGGATGCTGCTGCGATTGTCGAAGAAAAGGGCTTAAAGCAAGTCACCGACACCGGCGCGATCGAAAAAATCGTCGATGATGTGATTGCCGCCAATCCGGATAACGTCGCAGCCTACAAAGGCGGCAAAGACAAACTATTTGGTTTCTTTGTCGGTCAGGTGATGAAAGCATCCCAAGGCAAAGCAAACCCTGACATTGTGAACGAGCTTTTGAAAAAGAAACTCTCGTAATCAAGGAGTAATCATGGCCAAGAGAGATTTTACCGCTGCCGCAAGCCCAAATACCCGCGTCAGCCAATACGTCCTGCGCGACCGCATCAGCCGCTATTTCCGTTTACTTCAGCGTCACTATTTATCCATTCCGGGTAATGAAAAGAGCGCCGTATTTGAATTTTCTGCGGAAGAACATATTGACCGCGCCGCATCGACATTAAAATATTCTATCGACGCACCTCGCCATTTTTTAGATATCACCGCTGAATTTACTGAAGGTAAGCGCCCTGTTATCACATTCACACAATCTGTGGACGGTGATAAAAAAGAGAAGAAAATCACCATCGAAGATCCACGATCCATGGCAGCGATCAAAGGACCTGTTGAAAACTTCTTACAAGCGCAAATTAAAGGTTTAAGCAAGGAAGCTATCAATTTGGAATCCCAAGCACAGTCCATCCGCCAGTTTATGAGCGCGATTAATGGGCCTGCTGCCGGTAAGGTACGCCCTGCGGTTGTGTAAACCATGAGCTACGTCAAAGAAGTCCTACAATCAGGTGAACGCGTCCTTTATCAAGCGCGCATTTCCTTGTGGAATTTCTTTGTCCTTTATGTCGCGATTGTCGTGCTGTTGCTTGCAATGATTGGCGCCAACAATGCTGGAAGCACGATGGGTATCGTTTATATCTTATTGGTTATTGCCTATTTCGTAATTCGCATTCTCATTACCTATTACGGTACAGAATTGGTTTTGACGGATAGCCGTCTCATTTACAAACGCGGATTCATCAGCCGTTATACCAGCGAAATGACTTACAAAAAAATTGAAAGCATTCACGTCGCGCAATCCATTTTAGGTCGCTTGCTCAATTACGG
>DATCRN010000013.1:0-2969 GCA_036568945.1 Alphaproteobacteria bacterium
ATATAATGGTAATATTGAATGGGAACGGTTTTCGCATAAAGGAAACTAATGACACTGGCGCTTGATATTGTCGTTGAAGACCTACAAGGTTCCTTGTGGGTTGCCGCCATTCATAAGAATAAAATTGAAGCCTTAGAAATCGATCCTTATGCCGAGTTGGTCCGTTGGGGCTCTATTTATTGGGGCAAGGTTACGCGTATTGATTCCAACTTAAACGCGGCCTTTGTGGATCTCGGTTTCGGGGTCACAGGAATGCTCCCCGCCTCCGAAATTCCAGGCCTTAAGAAGGACGCCCAAATCGGTCGCAGACTTCGCGCGGGTCAGTTCGTGATGGTTCAAGTCAAAACTGCACGCCAACCGGATATGGATGACGAAACCGGTGAAGCCCTGCCGGACGAAGGCAAAGCCTCCAAAGTCTCGATGGATATCGCGCTGCAAGGCCGCTTCCTGATTTATACGCCGTTATCGCCTGGCAACCGTGTCTCGCGCCGGATCAAAGACGCCGATATGCGCAAAGCCATGCTCGCGATGATCAAAAAAACCGACGAGGTGCAAAACTGTATTCTTCGCGCCTCCGCCGGATTTGCGCAAACCGATATGCTCATCCGCGAAGCGCGCATTCAACGCGCGATTTGGGACTCGCTGCAAGAATTTCAAAACGAGCCGGAACCGGCATTGTTGATGCTTGGTCCCGACGCGCTGCAACGCGTGCTCGCCGATTTCGCCAATGCGCGCGTAGGAAAAATCGAGGTCGCTGATGATGAACGCCACGAAGAAGCGCATAATTGGTGCGACCTATATGCGCCGGAACTCATGTCGCGCCTGCAACAGCGCGTAATTGAAAACACCCGCAACGGCATGGGTCTTTTCGAAGCCTATGATTTATTAGGTCAGATCGAAGGTTTGCTCAAACCTGTAATGGTATTGTCATCGGGCGGCACCGTCGTTTTACAAGACACAGCGCTTGGTACGGTGATCGATGTAAACACCGGTATGGGCGCTCAAAGCGCGGTGAACAATGATGCCGCGATTGAAATCGCGCGGCAGATTCGTCTGCGGAATATCGGTGGTGCGATCCTAATCGACTTCGCCGGCAATTTGGATAAGCCCGCGCAAAACCGCATCATCAAACAACTCAATACTGTTTTCAGCGAAGATCCGTGCACGGTTGAATTGCATGGTGTGACCAAACTCGGCCTCTTCGAAGTGTCGCGCCAGCGCCGTATCCCATCCTTGATGGAACGGGTGGAACTGATGTCCCAAGAAGCCTAAAACGGCGGAAAACCTAAAGAGTACCGATTTAGTACGATTTTGCTGGACTCCCTGTTTTTAAAGCGTAAGGTGGTTTTCCAAGCAGGAGGACACCATGAACGACGACTTTATCCTTAAAATCGAAGAAGGCGCGTATTACCTGGGCGATTCCGCCGTTTTAACGTTCGGCGGCGGCGCGTCCAACTTCAATCCGGTCCTCCAAAACAAGCCGCAGACACAACTTAAATCCGCCCCCGCCCGACACTTCCGCGTGGCGTGATCAAAGGCTGGACAATAAGCTCAAATTTACCTATACACGTCCGAACCTTCCTGAGTGCCCAGATAGCTCAGTTGGTAGAGCAGATGCCTGAAGAGCATCGTGTCGGCGGTTCGACTCCGTCTCTGGGCACCACTCTCTCCTACGCCGACACAAGACCTATGGTAAGCACGCGGTACGCGTGCAGGTCGGCGGTTCGACTCCGTCTCTGGGCACCATTCTCTCTTCTTTTTAAAATTTACGATGGTGCGAAAGACGGACGAGGTCTTGGCAGTTCAATCTTTTCAGGATCTGAGCAGCCCGTCAGCATATCATCGGCGTGATATGGCCAAATCTCGCGGTTTACTTGCGCTTCAATGCGTTTTTGCGCCGTCTCAGATAAGGCGGTGAAGAAATCAATGCCCGTCAGTGCTTCGATCTCATCGACATTGGTTGCATACCGACTGTGATCATATCCCTGCTTAGCCGTATCGATATATCCCGCGCCCACTTGCGGATAGACAAAGGCGAGCACTTCCGGTTTATCGTCACTCTCACCCTCACGGATCACGATTTTATAAAGCGCATCAGGAATGGCGACAGGGATTTCGCCTGCATCACCCAAATGTGCAATCGCATAACGATCGGCAAAGACTGGGCCAGTGATGACCCACACCGATCCGTATGTTTGCGCCCAGGTGCCGGTTAGTTCTTCTAAATCAAACCATATAGGCGCATTGAAGGTGCTTCGTTGCGGCACGGCGTTATACATGGCGTGCGAATTCCATTCTTCCGCCTCACCCACGCGCGCGGCGATCAGTTTGGGTAATAAATGCCCGCGCTCGAACCAATTTTTATGCGTTTCTAAAAATGTCTTGGTGGTGGCGTAACTATTATCTTTAGGCATCAATTTCTTTTTGACCAAAGAAGGATCGCTGATCCATGTGCTCGGGCGTTCCTTGGTGGGGATGCAAGTCCCGTCATAGGCTTTAATTTCGTACGCCACCCATTCGGGTACGCCTAACCGATCTGCGGTGCCGTCGCCATCGTCGTCATCTTCGTTATCAAAACAAGATGTGTACGCATTAAAGGTGGCGATCAAACAATCTTCTTCAATGCCCCAGCGTGTATGATCGTATCCGGTGATGTCTTCTTCAGGCTTAAAATCGGCAGCCATGCTCATTGGCGCAACCAAAGTTAAGGCTGCTGCGGTCGCAAAAATGTGCTTAAACCCACGATGCATGATCCGAAAGGATATACACCCTTAAGTCTTGTACGATCAAATTTAGAGCGGCACCTAGTTGGCCCTATAAGACTTTAAATACCTTATTGATTTTACTTTGTTTTTTGAGCAATTTTGACTTTCACATATAATTTACATATTATTAACTCTTGGGATTAAAACGGGGATTAGAGAGCACATGGTTAAGGTTTATCTGGATATTGAAGAGATGGGTAAAAC
>DATCRN010000014.1:0-4926 GCA_036568945.1 Alphaproteobacteria bacterium
GTCCTATGCGATGATGACGACGTGCTTATTGTTCGCGGCCTGGAAATTACGTTGGTCGTGGTGGCCAAAGCCAGCGATTATCGCATTCTGTGCCATATTTTTGACTATTGATGTTACGTTCTTTGTCACCAATTTGCTCAAAGTTTTTGACGGGGGATGGCTGCCCATTTTGATGGGCATAGCGATCATGATTTGTATGGCGAGTTGGTATAAAGGCTTGCAAACTCTTATTCAGCGTCAAGTTGGATTTACTGAGCCGATTGAAGAGTTTGCGGCGCGCACAAGCGGCGCGCCATTGGGGCTTGTCGAAAAAACCGGCATCTTCTTTTCCCGTACCGGGGTCATGGCGCCTGTACCGCTGGAGCGCATGACTAATCTTTTGCATTTGCGCTTTGAGCGTGTGGTGATCGTATCGATCCGCATATCGTCGCGCCCACGCGTAGAACCAAAGGAACGTGTGCGAGCTGAAAAGGTCGATGCGCGCACGCTAAAAATCGAGGTGCGGTATGGATATATGCAGATCATCAATATTCCGGCCACGATTGGTGGTACATTACTTGCACATGGGATAGATTCTGATGAAGCGCTTTACATCATTGGTCATGAGCGCGTGATTGCGCCTGCTGAACCTGGCAGTATTAGTGATCTGATGGATGTGATTTTTGGATTCTTAGCATCGACGGCGGAACGCGCTGTGGATCGCTTCCAATTACCTCCGTCGCGTACCATCGAAATGGGTTACCCAGTTTATATGTAGATTATTTCACGCGTGAAAAATCGCTTTGGACGGCGGCGAGGGATGATTCCGGCATGATGCGGATCAAAGTCAGCTGATTGCGTTGGCGTTTCATGATTTTGAAACGGTGTCCGTAAAAACTGAATGCTTGACCAGTGTCGGGGATCATTTTGGTTTCGTGCAAAATGAGGCCGGCGACAGTCGCATAATCATCATCAGGCAAATCCCAACCAACCGCGCGATTAAGGTCGCGGATCGATACGGTGCCATCGACAATATAGGCTCCGCCCGGTTGTGCGCGCACGCCAGGGACGGTCATGTCGTGTTCGTCTTCAATATCACCGACAATTTCTTCCAAAATATCTTCGAGGGTTACGATGCCTTCAAAGGCGCCATATTCATCCACCACCAAGGCAAAATGTTCTTTACGCTCGCGGAAGGCTTGGAGTTGGTCGAAGAGAATAGTCGTCTCCGGAATGAACCAAGGATCGGTCAAAATGCGCATGATATCGACGCGCGCCATGTCACCACCGGCGTTGGAAATTTCACGCAAGAGCCCACGCGCATGAATGACGCCGATAATATTGTCTGGCGTATCGCGGTAGACGGGCAAGCGAGAATAAGCATTGCTTAGGGCCTGATCGATAATCAGATTGATAGGGTCGTCAACGTTAATCGTTTCCACATTGTTGCGGTGAATCATGATGTCGGCCACTTCCATTTCGGCCAAATCCAAAATGGAATGCAGCATCGCGCGCTTGGCTTGCGTAGAATCTTCCTCATCATCCAAGACTTCATGCAGTTCGATTGCACCGCGTAATTCTTCTTCTGTATCGGTGTGGGTTTGATTGTGAATGCCGACCATACGCAAAAATACATTGATGATGGCCGTCACAATGCCCAGCAAAGGCGCAAACAACCACACAAAAAACTGTACGATGGGCGCGATGGCCATCGATACGGCATCAGCACGGATCAGACAGTATGTTTTTGGCAAGACTTCAGAGAAGATCAAGAGGAGTACAGTCATAATGCCGGTTGCATACAACACGCCTTCGGATCCGAAGATGGAAATGAGCACGGATGTCGCAATAGCGGAAGACATCGTGTTCACGATGTTGGAGCCAAGTAAAATGGCGCCTATCATCTTGTCTTTTTTATCACGTAATTTATTAACGAGGGCCGCGCGTTTGTTGCCTTCTTTTTCAAGCGCGTGCATGCGCGCGCGCGAGGCGCCGGTCATGGCGGTTTCAGCGCCGGAAAAGAACGCGGAAAACAACAGAAGAATACCGACCGCAACGATCGATTCAAATGTGCCCCAGTTTTCAATGATATCCATCATAGCGATGCTTCAATAACGCTCCGTATCGTATTTATATCCACGTCTTTGGAAATAAAGGCGGAACCGATCCCTTTTGATACAATGAAACGCAACGTGCCGCCTTCAGCCTTTTTGTCATGGCTCATAAGATCGATCAGCGCATCTGCCGATCGTTGGGGGAACCCGTCCACATCGGCGATGCGTGTCGGCAAGTCGAGATCTTTAAGATGCTTAATCGCTTTATCAGCATCGCTGCGCGGGCAATGTCCCAGGCGCGCAGATAATTCAAAGGCAAGGCACATGCCGATCGATACGGCTTCACCATGCAGCAAGCGGCGGTCGTAGTTACAGGCGGTTTCCAGCGCATGCGCGAACGTGTGGCCGAAGTTTAAAAGGGCCCGATCACCGGCTTCTTTCTCATCTGCTGCGACTATATCCGCTTTGATTTGACAGGACCGCGCGATAGCTTCCGATAAAACATCCACACCACGCGTCAACACATTGGTATTTTGCAGCCAGTCGAAGAAAGCCGCGTCGCGGATGAATGCGTGTTTAACGACTTCCGCATACCCTGCGCGCATTTGACGGTCATCGAGCGTCACAAGAACCGATGGATCGATCAGCACAAGGCGAGGTTGATGGAATGCGCCGATCATATTTTTGCCCTGCGGTGCATTAATACCGGTTTTACCGCCGACGGATGAATCAACTTGTGCGAGCAGGGTTGTTGGAATTTGTATGAAATCGATACCGCGTAATGCGATCGCAGCGGCAAAGCCTGCATGATCACCGGTAACACCGCCACCGACCGCGATCACCAAAGATTTGCGATCGGCCTTTTTCTCGAGCAGCCAATTCACTGTTTTACCGAGCGCATCCCACGTCTTAGCGCCTTCGCCTTCGGGCAAATCAAAAAAAGTTGCAGCGTGACCTGCCGCCATCAAAGATGAATCCAAAGTTGCGCGATGTTTGGCGATGTTCGGATCGCAGATCACGAACACTCTTTTATTTTCCCCGAAATCGCGTTCGATGATTGCGCCCGCGCGAGATAAAATACCGGAGGCGATACGAATATCGTAATCGCGCGCGCCATCTAAGGTGACGCGAATGGTTTGCGGGCCTGCCATCAGGCGACCTTAAAATATGTACGCAGGCCGTCAAGCACTTCAGCCACCGTTTCATTGGCATCTTCTTGATTGCTGGAGGCGTTAAAGGCAGCAACCTCGGCATAAAGGGGCGCGCGGATGGGATAAAGTTCGCGCAATTTGACAGCCGGGTCAGTGCCATGGAGCAGGGGGCGTTTGTCATTGCTAGCGCAACGCGCGGCCAATACATCAATATCCGCCTGCAACCACACGCAAATGGATTTTTCCTTTAGGCTTAAGCGTGTTTCGTCGCGGATCACGATACCGCCGCCGGAGGATACGATTTTCGGCTCACCATCGTCCAAAATGCGGCGCATCACGCGGGACTCTCCATCGCGAAATGCATCTTCACCATAACGCTCAAAATAATCGCTGATGGAACAGCCGGCTGCAGTTTCGATTTCTTTATCGCAATCAATGAAAGGCAATTCTAAAATTTGGCTCAATAATTGGCCTACGCGGGACTTGCCAGAACCCATCATCCCTACAAGCACAATAGGACGGTCTACTTTAGAAGCTAGGGTTTTCGCCACATTTCGGTCATATTTCAGGGCCGAAGTCGCGGGATTGCTGGTTTTTTCTACAGGGCGGTCTTGCGTCATGGTTTGCGTTATGCCATGAAAGGGGCATCGAATAGAAGCACCTCTGTTTGAAATTTGGAAAACCCTTTGGAAGTGAGAATTTAAATGGCTGAAAATAACAGCAAAACATTCATTATCGGCATTATTATTTTCGTCGTGCTGGTAATCGGTGGTTTCGCATTCTTTGCGAAAAAAGACGTGAGCGTTGATCAAACGACGGAAGAAGCCGCTGTAACGGCTCCGGCCACGACGGAAGGCGAAGCAGCTGCTGACGCTGTCAACCTGGAACCGGTTCCGGCTCCTGAAGCGGCACCAACCCCGGTCCCGACACCTGCTGATGAAGTCACGCCGACGGCTCCGACACCTGCTTACGAAGTTGAAGCAACGCCGGCTCCTGAAGCTGCTCCTGCTGAAGCCGCTCCGGCTGCTGCTCCGGAAGCGACGCCCGCCCCGTAATTCACAGGGCTTTAGTTAAGATTTCGGACGCCCCCGGAACGTAATAGTCCCGAGGGCGTTTTCTTTTTAATCCCATCAATCATCACATCTTATATTCCTATGCGTCGTCTTTTTATCGCTGTCCTGTTTGTCTTCATTGCACTGCCTGCCTTCGCGCAGGATACGCCGACGTCTTTGCGCGCGATTGAAACGCGCGGCATTTTGACATCGCCGCAAGAGGGACAATTGACCCCTGATTTATGGGCCGGCGTTGCGCGCGATGAAGGTTTGCTTTTGATTGAATCCTTACCCACAAAGTATTCGAGCCCGACTTTTTATCGTCTGGCGGAGCGCTTTTTATTAACCGATGCGCCAGGCATTGCGCCTACGCAGGTCGATAAAAAAGCCAAACCTGATCTGAATGCCAAACCGCAGGATCCGAACCGCCCGGATATTTTGATCGCAAGACTGGATAAGCTTTTACAAATGGGCGCGCTTAAAAGCGCGGAGAAACTTTACAATACGGTCGTCGACGACCTGCCGAACAATTTTGATTTGGCCTATCGGTCTTTGCAGATTTTAATGCTGCGTGGACAATTCACCGCCGCCTGCGTCGATATTCAAGCTATGCAAAGCCTTCACGGCAATGACCCGCGTTGGAAAGAACTCAACCAGCTTTGTCGCATTCAATATGCCGTAGGTGCTGAC
>DATCRN010000015.1:0-2543 GCA_036568945.1 Alphaproteobacteria bacterium
GTGCATTGCATTCTCAAGTTCACGGACATTGCCGCGCCAACCCGAAGCGGTGATTTTAGCTTGCGCTTCCTTGGAGAGTTTCTTTTTCACGACACCGTTTACTTCAGCGTATTTGTCAGCGAAGAATTGCGCGAGCGGCACCAAATCTTGCTTACGTTCACGTAAGGATGGCAGCGCGATGTTCACCACATTCAAACGGAAATATAAATCCTCGCGGAAATTACCTTCCTTCACAAACTTCTCGAGATCACGGTTCGATGTCGCAATGATGCGCACGTTGACCTTTACCGGTTCTTTGCCGCCGATGCGGTCAATCACGCGTTCTTGAATTGCACGCAATAACTTGGCCTGAAGAGACGGATGCATTTCGGAAACTTCATCAAGCAATAATGTGCCGCCTGATGCTTCCTCAAACTTGCCAATGCGACGCGCGACGGCGCCGGTAAAAGCACCTTTCTCATGGCCGAAGAGTTCGGATTCCAAAAGGTTTTCCGGGATCGCCGCGCAGTTGAGCGCGATGAACGGGCCGTTTGATCGTTTCGATTTCTTGTGGATGTATTGCGACATCACTTCTTTACCTGTGCCGCTTTCACCCGTGATCAAAACGGTCGCTTCGGATGGCGCGATTTGATCAGCGAGTTTCAAAACTTTCTGCATCGCAGGATCCGATGCGATCATTGCGCTGGATTCTTCCGTCACCGCTTCAAGTACAGCTGCGATTAGTTCGGCGTCCGGTGGCAGAGGCACATATTCCTTCGCCCCCGCTTTGATCGCTTTTACGGCCGATGTGGTATCGGTACCAACGCCGCAGGCGACGACAGGAATGGAAAAACGTTCTTTCTCCAAAGCTTCGATGAAAGCTTGGATATTTTGTTTGACGTCAACCATGACCAGGTCCGCACCTTTGCCATTTCGCAAAGCGCCTAAGGCTTGCATGATATCTTCGCAGTGGACGACTTTGGCCCCGCGTTGCAGGGCGATTTTGCCGGCGGCGCTGATATGGCCTTCGAGGTGGCCCACGATCATTAAGCGCATGAGAATCCTTATCTTTTTCAAGAAAAGTGTAGCGGGTTTGCTTAAGCGCGCAACCCATTAACAAGATATTGTTTTAAAAGAATAAAAGTCGAATCTATCAGTTCGTTCGCAGGAAAAAAAACGCCGGGATGGTTTCCCGGCGTTTGTATTCTTAAGTATAGCCAAAAATTACATCAGGCGCAAACCGAGGCGGCCGCCGGTTAAAGCGGACAGACCAAACAGCACGACCATAACGGGAATACCAATCACAACAAAGGCAACTTTACCGCCTGCGCGTAAAATGGGGCGCACGCCGTTTTGATAAAATTTGACCAAGCCTTCTTTGGCGGCAACGCCGGTAAATTCTTCACGCAATTTTCCGGCGCGCGTGCCTTCATACTGGGCAATTTTTTGCGCGAAGCTGGTATTGGGATCGGCCAAAATATTCGCGAGTTGCGATCCTTGCATCAAGCCGGAATTGATGGAGCGTGAAAACGGCATGCCCATCGCCGCATCACCTACCATGAACCAGCCGGTTTCTAGTGCAGGCGCTGCTGTTTTCACCGCGAATTTTTCGGAAGCATAGCGCGAGAGTTTAACGCGCACGATGCGTTCCGTGCCCGGAATAAAATCATCGCCCGCTTCTTGCGCGCGTATTTTCATGAATTCGCGAATATGATTTTCGACACGGAACATATCGATATTGCGCTGGCCATAGCTTTTGCGAATTTCAGCAATACGATCGAAGGTAAGGGGGGTTTTGAACGTCGCCTCGAACAGGCTTGCATACATTGCTTCATCGACCAAGAAGCGCAAATTGACGGTGGATATACCATCTTTGCCGCGGCTGATGCTTTCGACCACCATGTCGTCGACGCGATCAAAGGTGGGGCGGCTGACAAAACCGGGTTTGCCGCGCGAGTCGTAGGTCACGTCCATCGATTCAAACATCGGCGTTTCTTCGACAGAATTTTGCCCCAGCAAAGCGTTGCGCATGGCGCTGCGCGTGCCGTCAGCTGCAACGAATAGTTTGCATTCGGGATGGCGCATCATCACATCCTGCGGTGATTGAATCGTTTCATAAGTTGTTTTCACGCCCAATCGTTCGGCTTCAGTCTTTAAAATGCTTTCAAGATCTTGTGTCTGCAAGACAATGGTCTTATCGGCAACATTCATGCCGCGATGGGCGCGGATAATGCGCTCGCGCAAATTTTCAGTCTCAGGCGTTTTGGGCGCGGCGTGACGGTCAAAGGACATTTCGCGAATATTGAGCAAGTGATCGCGCATATAATCCGGATGACGCTCATAAATCTGAACATCCAATTTTGGATTGCGTGCTTTAAGTTGGATCGCGGTCCAATTCCCAATCGGACCACCGCCTACAATCACCACATCAGCCATGATTAAACTCCCTCTTAAAAAGAGAGCTTAAAGCCTAATTATGAAATGTAAATATGGGAATTATTGGCTGAAATAGAGTCGTTTTTGGCCCTCAGGCGCCGGGCCGCTCGTTCCACTCGCTGCTGGCT
>DATCRN010000016.1:0-5403 GCA_036568945.1 Alphaproteobacteria bacterium
CTCCCGCAAACAGTCACGCCAGGGGCAATATGCGTATGCGCACCAATGATGCTGTGATGAT
This sequence comes from Alphaproteobacteria bacterium, assembly GCA_036568945.1. GTDB lineage: Bacteria > Pseudomonadota > Alphaproteobacteria > Micavibrionales > UBA1664 > UBA6145. The sequence goes on from DATCRN010000016.1 coordinate 62, forward strand.
CAATGGACGCACGCGTGTTGATGATCGCATTTTCTCCAACCATAGCGTGCGGTTGAATGACACAGCCTGCCATAATTTGCGCCCCATCGCCCACTTCAGCGAATTCTGACACGTAAGCGGCTGGATGCACCAACTTCAAGAAGTGATACCCACGTTCGCGAAACCGTTCATACACAGCGCGACGTTGGCGCGGGCGCGATATCGATCCAATGCCGTTCACCAAGATGACGTCAGCAGGGTTGCGGTCAAACACAGCCGTGTCGTCACCGATGCATGGCAAATTATAAAAATCCGTGGGGCCGCGTTCACGGCCAGGATCGGCAATGCATGTTGGCATGGTGCCAATAGAACGCATCACATCGAGCAAAACCACCGCATGCCCACCGGATCCTAAAAGAATGATGTTTGGTTCAGCCATGATTATAAATCGTAAAACGGTTTGCGAATAATCCCATCCAGATTAACGGATTTGAGGATGTCGGCAATAGCGCGTGATGGATGCTCGGATGCGAAATACGGATTCTCTTTTTTGGCTGCTTTGGCACGCGCCTCAGAGGACAATGCTTGTCGCATCGCCCCTACGATCGATGCCGTATCATCAGCGCAATGAATAACAGACATTGGAGAAAGGCGGCCTTTTTGACGATCGCCGATATTAACTGTCGGTACACCGGCGCTTGGTGCCTCCAATAAACCGCTTGAGGAATTGCCGACAACAGCCGTCACGGTTTTCAGCACGCCTAGATAATTAAGATGCCCTAGCGATTTGCGGAAAACAACACGACCTGGATGCATGGCCGCATAGTCTTCATAGATTTTATTCATACGCTGACCACCTGCATCGGCATTTGCGCCGCTGATAATGATTGTAGCCTCAGGAAACTGATCAAGTGCCGCACAAAAATCTCGCGCTTTATCAGTCGGATCGCCTTTATCAAGCGTGACCGGATGATAGGTTGCCATAAATGACGTGTCATTAAAGGTGATGCCGAGATCTTTTTCCAGGGCTTCTCGCGTAGGAAAATTTTCGGTGAAAAACGCCTCAAGGCCTACTGCGCCCACAACATGAACATTATGCGGATTTTCACCGAGTTGCAAAACACGCTGTTTGAACGGATGAGCAGCAACAAAATGAATCTGCGCCATTTTTGTAATTGCGTGACGTATCGATTCATCGATATTGCCTTGAGTCAGCTCCCCACCATGGATGTGTGCGAGCGGAATTTTAAGGCATAAACAAGCTTGAGCAAGCGCCAAGCTTTCAAAGCGGTCACCCAAAACCACAACAATTTCTGGTCGTAATTTGGCCAACGCATTCGTCATGCCAGACAGGACGGAGGCCATAGCATGCGCCATGTCTACATCAGTGTCACCTTGCAAATCCATCGGCACTTCCGCCGCAATATCAAAGCCATCAGCCTTAATCAGGTCAATTGTATGGCCAAAACCTGTCATTAAATGCGTGCCGGTGACGATGAGCTGTAAATCGATACTAGGATCAGCCGCAAGGTTTTTAAGTAGATAGGATAGTAACCCGTATTCAGCGCGTGTGCCGGTGACAACCGCTATCTTACGCCGAGCACTCATGCCACACCCAAAATAGCAGACGACGGAATATTAATGACGCGCGCGGCCATATCATTGCTCGCCGATAAATCTGCCGCAAAGGCTTTTTGATACATAGGCAGCGTATGCATCAGGTTCCAGATGGGACGGGCATGAATATGATTATCATTCAAGTATTTTAGGACGTCGTCTCTGCCTGATGCATCTTGTAAGACGATGCCATTGAGCCAGTTATTAGACTGCGTACCATGCGGTGCGCGCAAAAGCGTTGCCGCATTGCAGCCGGCGAAGGCTTGAACATAACGGTCCAGCAAATTCTTTTTCAGTTCCAAGAATTTAGGCATTTGTTCCAGTTGCGCTGCTGCTAGTGCCGCATTGATGTTGGGCATGCGGTAATTGAATGCGACCTCATCATGATAAAATTCGTAGGGATGTGGACGTTTGGCCGTCGTCGTCAAATGTTTAAGACGTTTGGCCAAATCCTCATCATCAGTTAAAATAGCGCCACCACCACCGGATGTGATGATTTTATTGCCATTAAAGCTTGTGCCTGCGCATTTCCCCCATTTAAAAACACTGCGACCGTTGATGGTGGATCCTAAAGCTTCCGCAGCGTCTTGAATCAGTATCAAGTCAAAATCATCGGCAATGGATTGCAGGGCATCTAGATCTGCCGGGATCCCGAAAATGGATACCGGACACAGCGCCGCGATTTTACGGCCAGTCTGTTTGTTATAGGTGGCCCCATTCTTGCGTTCGCTTACATTATTTAGATGCACGCGCAATTTATTGGGGTCAATCGACAAGCGTGCCGGATCACAGTCGACAAAGTGTGGTTGGGCCCCCGCATGCATAACGGCATTAGCTGTTGCAACAAAGGTCAGGCTAGGAATAATGATTTCATCATCACGCTCAATGCCACAAGCGATAAAGGCCGCATGTAAGGCCACTGTACCGTTGGAGACGGCAACCGCGCATTTTACGTCGCAGAATTTTGCAAGATCGCGCTCGAATTTTTCGACGAATTCACCCGCCGATGACACCCAATTGTCATCGATGGTTTTCAGGACATAGGTACGTTCATTTCCGCAAAACCAGGGTTCGTGCAAAGCAAGCTTTTGATCCGCTGACGTGTTTGTCGCCGCGCGAATGCGGGCGACAATATCAGCAGCGGTCGAAGCGTTCTTCACAGGACATATCCTTGGCGTTGGTAATGGGCAAGGTTCGCAGGCTCCGCAAACCAGGTGACTGTCTTCTCGAGCCCTTTGCGCAATCCATCGACACCGCCATGCGTGGGGCGCCAATTAAGCAGTTTTTGCGCTTTGTCATTGGCAGCCCATAGGCGCTCGACTTCGCTGTCTTTGGGACGCAAACGCTCTTCCTTGCAAATAATTTTGGGATTTTTGCCCATGATATCGGCAATTAAATTGGCCGTATCACCAATCGAAATCTCGTAACCTGATCCGATATTGATCACTTGACCGATCGATTCGTCACTATTCATCGCGGCAATCAAACCTGCGACCGTATCTTCAACAAAATTGAAATCGCGCGTGGGATGCAACGCACCAAGTTCAATCGTGTTCGCGCCTTGCACCAGTTGCGTAATGATTGTTGGAATCACTGCACGAACAGATTGGCGGGGACCGTACGTGTTGAATGGGCGCGCAATCGCAACCGGTGTGCCGAAAGATTTTTGGAAAGACAGTGCGATTTGATCGGCCCCGATTTTGCTCGCGGAGTACGGGGACTGACCTACAAGCGGATGCTCTTCCGTAATCGGCACAAATTGCGCCGTGCCATAAACTTCGGATGTCGATGTCGAAACGATTTTTTTAGTGCCGAATTCGCGCGCGGCTTGGACAACATTGAGCGTGCCTGTCACGTTGGTTTGCACATAAGAATCCGGCGCGTGATAGGAATAAGGGATGGCAATCAGAGCCGCCAAATGCAAAACAGCATCCATGCCCTTGACCGCTTCACGAACAAAATTGGCATCGCGAATATCACCATGTACACACTCAATCTTATTGAGCGTCTCACGCGATAATGTGTCGAGCCAACCACGTGAGCCGAAGGAATTATAAAGGACGAAGGCGCGCACATCGTGACCTTGGCGCACGAGTTCTTCCACCAAATGCGATCCGATAAAACCATCAGCGCCAGTGACCAAAATTTTTTGAAACTTTATGCCCATGGAAATACCTCGTTCGATTTTAGGCCTTCGACAGCCACCGGCACATGGCCATTTTCATTGGAATGATACGCCGCAACCAAAACAGCCAATGCCTGACGTGCCTCCGCACCTGTCGTGTAATTCTTACCATTCAGTAGCGCCTGTAAAACGGCGGCGGTCGGGCCAACATTATCCGGCGCAGCCCAACTTAATTTCTCGCGGTTCACGGGCATGCCATAACGGGTCATCGGCATAGCGCGATGTTCGGCCTGACGATACGCCACATTCATTTCACCACCCAATTCATCGACCATGATATGACCATAAGGCGCAGCATAGGTTACCGTCATTCCATGGCCTTGATCGTTGGCAGCCTCTAGATAAAAGCGTTTGCCGGAGACCGTTTCAACACGGATCTCGCCTGCCTTATCACGAAAATCGGGCCCACGCGGATTGGGCAGATCGGTAGGCGAAAACCATGCGCTCACGCTTTTGGGTGCGTCACCATCCGTCAGATAACGAAACGCTTCAATATAATGTGTGCCGTTCATGGCAAGGCCAAAACATCCCGCAATCACGCTCATTGACGACAGGCCACCGAAATCTTCGGAATCCAAACGCGATTTTACAAGCGTGTATTGATCCATGAAACGCATCTGATGATTAATCGCAAGTTCGGCGCCAGTCTTATTGCATTCCAAAATCATCTGATCACACTGCGCGAGCGACTGTGCCATTGGTTTTTCACAAAGAATTTTTTTAATCCCTGCGCGCGCGCAGGCGATCGTCAAATCAGCATGCGCAGGCGCTGTTGTGGCAATCATCGCGACGTCAGATTTAAGCGCCAGTGCCACATCCAAATCGGTGAACAACACCTCATCATCCAATCCCAGCAGGTCTTTGGCAGCTCGCAACTTAACAGCATCGCGATCGACCAAAGCCACAATTTTCAAGCCCAAGGATTGCGCGGCTTTTACATGCGCCTGTCCCATGCGACCAACACCAATGACTATAACGGACTTACTCATGCGATTTTCCTTGTGTCTTCTTCGGCGTCAATACCTTCCGCTTGCGTTTGGAAGTGGAAGAGATCGCGGTACAGACCGCCCATAGCCATTAATTCTTTATGCGTACCGCGCTCGACAACTTCGCCTTGGTGCACGAATAAAATTTGATCGGCGCCTGCGACTGTCACCAAACGGTGTGTCGCAACCAGCACAATTTTGCTTTGTTCTCGTGCATCCTTGAAAACCGTATTCATGATTTCTTTTTCAATTTGAAAATCGAGCGCAGACGTTGCTTCATCGAGCAATAGAATTTTCGGATTTTGCAAGAACGTTCGCGCCAACGCCACGCGTTGACGCTGGCCACCAGATACGTTGGTGCCACGATCGCCCATGCGCGTATTATATCCGTCTTTTTGGTGAATAATAAATTCGTCCGCTTGCGCCTTTTTAGCAGCCGCAATGATTTCAGACTCACTCGCACCCGCTTTAATAAACGCAATATTGTCGCGAATGGACATGTTAAACATCATCGTTTCTTGCGTAAGATATCCCACAGTCGCGCGATAGGTTTTAATATCGATATCGGATAAGGC
>DATCRN010000017.1:0-6075 GCA_036568945.1 Alphaproteobacteria bacterium
GCATTGTTCCGCCGCATACGCCGAGCGTGAAGCTTGTAATGCCGGAAAGCAAAATTGAATATCCTGCGTTTTTGAAAGCAGCGGAAGATACGCTTGTGGCGTATTTCAATGATCATGAAGATCATGGCCCGTTCTATGCCAGCTTTACGCACAGCGGTATTTATATTTTCTTTGCCCGCACGCACGACAAAAAAGATTTCCTGAAAGATATGAAGGGTGCCTTCGTCGCCATTGACGGCGAAGAGCAAAAAAATCTCGAGATCGCTCATGCGCGTATCAAGCTGAATTTTAACGCGCAAACCACAGCCTTAGGCCGCGACTATGCATATTTGAACGGGGATCGTTCCGCTAAGCCCTCCAAAAAGCGCAGAGTATCTGTGTCACCAAAAGTGCAATCAGCAGAAGATCTTGCCGCTGAAGAAAAGCTTTATGCCGAAGCCGTAGAAAGCGCCAAAGCCTATGTGGCCGTTATGGAGGCGTTCCATGCAACGCGCAAAGGGCCTGCAGAAACACAAAGCGTTCCGGCCGCTGATTTTGGCCTAATCCCGGGAATCGCCGCGCCGGTACCTGCCTAAGGCCTCGACCCTGCCTTATTGGACTGCTATAAACAGCGACCATGACCAGCGACCAAATCGTCCTGCAAGTAAATGACCTGCACCGCACCTATGAACAAGCGGGGGCGGAGCTGCATGTTTTAAAAGGCATCAGCTTTGATTTGCGCGGTGGGGAAATGGTCGCGTTGATGGGCCAATCCGGCTCGGGCAAATCTACACTGCTGCAATGCGTGGGGCTTTTGGACTCCCCGACATCCGGCACGATCCGTATCGCAGGGCGTGATGCTCATAATTTGGGCGATAGTGATCGCACCACCATCCGCCGCGAGGCAATGGGGTTTGTGTATCAAGCGCATCATTTGCTGCCGGAATTTTCAGCGCTTGAAAATGTTGTGTTGCCGATGATGATTGCGAACATCGATAAGAAACATGCGCAAGAGCGTGCTGCGAAAATGCTTGAGGCATTAGGCCTCGGTCATCGTTTGGGACACCGCCCGGCGAGATTATCGGGTGGCGAGCAACAGCGTGTGGCGATTGCGCGCGCGCTTGCAAATAAACCGAAACTTTTGTTAGCGGATGAACCGACGGGGAATTTGGACCCGGAAACGGCCGAAGGCGTTTTTAAAATGCTTCAGACGCTGGTAAAAAAGACTGGTGTTGCGATGCTGCTGGCGACGCACAACCCTGAACTTGCCGCGCGGATGGACCGCACACTGCGCCTTGAAGGCGGGTATATCGTCTGATTACATCAGCGCCGGAATAAAGGCGCGGCCAGGCTTTATCATGACTGGCCATTCTTTATCCAAAACCTTCTGACGATCTTTTGGCTTCAAATTATACGGCAGATACATTTTTTTGTTATCGATCTGCTGTTTGTTTTTATTCAACGATCGCGGCAATACGGCATCTTCAAAAGGTTTCATATCGTATTGTACGTAGCCTACGACCCAATCGATGCCGCGCATGCTCATATGCTTTAAATTCTGCGTACGCATATAACGGCGCCAATGATTGGGAATAGGGACCGATACGCGGCCAAATTCCAAACGGCCTTTTGGCGTGATCGTGCCATCAAGCGAAAAGATGCCGTTGCCACCGTGTTCCTCGACAAAGGCTCGCCACACCGCTTGCGGTACGCGATTAATACCGCCATGTTTATCGAAGGCTAAGATCATAATGCTGTAGCGATCAACGACCGGCGCACCCATTGCATCCAATGTGTAATAGCGATGTACATGCAGGCCGCGGCCACCACGGAAACGGATGACACCGGCATCTTCGAGCAGCTTACCTTGTTCATCATAAACGACGTGCGTGAAGTCGATATGTTTTTCCATCGCGCGGCCTGCGCGCTTCGGACGCTTCCAAACCGGCACACGGAAAGCAGGTTTGATTGTATTGAAGGTTGGCATCGGGCGACCGAGCAAAGCTTCGCGATCAAAAATTTCGAATAACGGTGCCTCGAATTGTTTGCGAATCGGTTTGCGCGGTTTATAGGTGCGGTGACGTTTGGCAGCCCCCGTTGCTACCGGATTGTTAAACAAATCCGTGAGCGGCAGCTGATAGGTGGCGTTTGCGGTCGTCATTCCAGGCAATCTGTCAGTTTCCAAGCAATCTTCAAGGCTTGGTTATACGCCCTATCATTAAGTTATGGCAAATTAAATTTGCTTCGGCTCGTGACGCTTGGCTACAAATTAAATAAACCAAGGGAGGGTATAAATGCTCGTTCAATGTGCTGTTGCTGCTGTTGGTCCAACACTGTCTGATGTCTTCACATCACCCATCGATGCGTTGCTCGACCCATCTAAAAAGATTTTCAGTCGTTTTGCCGAACATGCGATTGCCGAATATCGCCGCAATTTTTCAGCGACCAAAGGATATAAATGCGCGTGTGGCGCGGTGGGGTGCATGACGTGTTCCACCGTCGGTATCAAAGCGTTCAAAAAATATGGTGCGGCAAAAGCATTGGGCATTTTGGATGCGCAGCTTAAGAAATGCGGCCGTATGGCTGATATCTTTAATATGGCCGCCGTCATGCCGGTTAAAAAAGCCGTTGCAGCGATCAAAGAAAAATACGGCATCATCGAACATCGTGCGCACAATCTGATCAACGTCGCGCAAACTTATATGAACGAGCACGGTCGCAAACCGCGCCAGCCGCGCAAAGAAAAATACGTCGGTGCGCGCAGTTATAGTGGTGGCGGAGGTTCGTCTAACCAAAAGACCGGATGGTGCGGTAGCCTGGATAGTTATTTTGCCCTCAATGCCTGTGGTGACGGGCTGGATGCTTGCGGCAGTATTGGCCATCATGGCGGCGGGGCTATGGACTGCACCCCGGGCTGCGACGCGCCATCCTGCGATATTGGCGGCTGCGGCTGATCCTAGCCCTGGGGATAGGCCGGTTTTAGGTCCTTTTGGTCCTGGACAGGCCCGGCCAATCCATCCCAAAATGACGCTTCAACCCAACCGGAGTTTTTGGAAGCGTCATGGCGACAGGTTTCGTCCATCTTCATGTGCATACGGCCTATTCACTGGCCGAAGGTGCGATTCCGGTCAAAGACCTAATCAAACATTGTAAGACGGAAACGATTCCCGCCATCGCGATGACCGACACCAACAATATGTTCGGTGCGCTCGAATTTGCGACGGAGGCCACCAAGTCAGGGGTACAGTCCATTTTGGGCGTGCAGGTCGCGATTGGGTATGAGCGGCATGAATTGGTACTGCTAGCGCAGAACGATGCTGGGTATAAAAATCTCAGCCGTCTTATATCGCGTGCTTACATGGAAAGCGATGGGCAGAGCGAAGTCTTTGCAACGTGGGAGGAATTGGAAACGTGCGCAAGCGGCGTTCTATGCCTAACCGGCGGTATTCGTGGACCTGTGGCGCAATATCTGCTGCACAATCAACCCAAGGACGCCGAGACTGTTTTAAAACGCCTGGCTAAATTATTCCCTGGTCGCCTGTATATCGAATTGCAACGGCACGGGGTGCGTGAAGAGCAGTCGATCGAGCCTGCGCTGATCGATCTTGCGTATAAGCATGACATTCCGTTGGTGGCCACCAATGATGTCTACTTCGATACGCCGGACATGCATGAAGCGCACGATGCTCTGTTGTGCATTGCTGAGGGGCGTTATGTGACAGAGGATGACCGCCGTAAGGTCACGCCCGAGCATTACCTTAAATCTGCGGATGAGATGCGCGCGCTATTTGCGGACCTGCCGGAAGCCGTCGATAACACAATCGTGATTGCGCAGCGCTGTTCGCATCTCCTCAAAGCCATCGATCCAATTTTACCGCCGTTCAGCCGTGGCGATGGCAAGACGGAGATTGAAATCATGGAGGAGGAGGCCAGGGCTGGTCTGACTTGGCGTCTCGAAAATTACGTTTTAACGCCTGAGATGACGCCTGAAGAACGTGAAGCAACCATCAGAACTTACACAGAAAGATTAGATTTTGAGATTTCGACCATCAAACCGATGGGCTATGCCGGTTACTTCCTGATCGTCTCGGACTTTATTCGTTGGGCTAAGGACCATCATATTCCGGTGGGACCGGGACGAGGATCGGGCGCGGGGTCGGTTGTCGCGTGGGCGCTGCGCATTACCGACTTGGATCCGCTGAAATTCAATCTGCTATTCGAGCGTTTCCTCAACCCCGAACGCGTGTCCATGCCGGACTTCGATATCGACTTCTGCCAGGATCGGCGTGACGAGGTCATATCCTATGTCCAGGAACGGTATGGCCGAGACCGGGTCGCCCAGATCATTACTTTTGGTAAGTTGCAGGCGCGGGCTGTGGTCCGTGATGTTGGTCGAGTCCTCCAGATGCCGTATGGCCAGGTCGACCGGATCGCCAAAATGATCCCGCAAAACCCGGCGAACCCGGTGACCTTGCAGGAAGCGTTGGATGCCGACCCGGATTTACGCCGGGAACTGAAATCGGATGAAGTCACGGCCAAGCTCATCGATATCGCCCTCAAGTTAGAAGGTTTGTATCGCCACGCATCGACGCACGCGGCCGGTATTGTGATTGGTGACCGTCCTTTAGAGCAGCTCACACCGCTGTATCGCGACCCCAGGTCCAGCATGCCGGTGACACAGTTCAATATGAAGCAAGTCGAGAATGCGGGCTTAGTGAAGTTCGACTTCTTAGGTCTCAAGACCATGACCGTCATTCAGAAGACGGCGGATTTGGTGGAAGCACGTACAGGCACACCGCTTGATATTCTATCCATTCCTTTGGATGACAAAAAATCGTTTGAGCTGATTGCGCGGGGCGAGACGGTTGGCGTGTTCCAGCTTGAAAGCGCGGGCATGCGCGATTTGGGCAAACAAATGCGCGTCAATAATTTCGAGCAGATTATCGCTCTTGTCGCGCTTTTCCGTCCTGGTCCGATGGAAAATATTCCGAAGTATCTGGCGTGCTTGCACGGCACGGAAGAACGCGACTTCATGCACCCAAAATTGCAGCCCGTGCTCGAAGACACTTACGGCGTGATGATCTATCAAGAACAGGTTATGCAGGCTGCACAGATTTTGGCAGGCTATACACTGGGCGGCGCTGACTTGCTTCGCCGTGCGATGGGCAAAAAGATCAAAGCCGAGATGGATGCACAGCGTAGTCAATTCGTAAAAGGCGCGAAGGAGCATTCCAATGTTGGGTCGGAACAGGCCAACGCGATTTTCGACAAGATCGATAAATTCGCAGGCTATGGTTTCAACAAAGCGCACTCCGCCGGATATGCTCTTATTTCGTATTGGACGGCGTGGCTCAAAGCCAATTATCCGCTCGAATTCATGGCAGCGTCGATGACGCTGGATCAAGGCAACACGGATAAGCTCAGCGTGTTCCGTCAGGAATGCGCGCGCATGGGGATTCCGGTGCTGCTGCCAGATATCAACGCATCGTCCTATGAATTTGCGGTCGAAGATAACGGTATTCGCTACTCTCTCGCGGCACTCAAGGGTGTAGGTTTGCAGGCCATGATGGATATGGCGGCAGAGCAAGCAAAATCGGGACCTTTTAAAGATATTTATGATTTCGCAGAACGCATGGATCCGAAAGCGCTTAATAAAAAGACGCTGGAGGCTCTGTCATGCGCAGGGGCGTTTGAAAGCTTGGGATACAATCGCGCGACGATGTTCGAAGGCGCGGAGCTGATTATCCGTTACGGCCAGAACATGCATGCGGATAAAGACACGGGCCAACAGGGTTTGTTCGCGGCAGGTGCGGGTGGCATGTCGGCAAACCGTCCGCCGCTCCCCAAAATTCAGGAGTGGGATCAGACCGAAAAATTGTCGCACGAATTTGATGCGGTCGGTTTTTATCTGTCGGCGCACCCGCTGGATGGGCAACGTGGCGTGCTCGATCGTATGAACGTCATCAATTCTGCCGATCTGGCTGATCGTTTGCGCGATCGCCCGCATTATGCTGGGCGTATGGCGGGCGTATTGCTTAAGAAAAATGAAAAGGTCAGTCAAAAATCAGGCAACAAATATGCGTTTCTGCAAATGTC
>DATCRN010000018.1:0-6261 GCA_036568945.1 Alphaproteobacteria bacterium
ATTTTGTCTGGTCAACGTCCAGGGTGGACGCCTCATCACCGGCAAAGCCGGTCAGCGCACAAACGCCGATCACGAGCGCCAAGATACCGGCTGCAAAAACAGGATGTTTTACCAAAGAAGGGCGAGATGCCCGGGGCGCTACTGCTTTCCCAGAGCGGCGTCCACATCGGCCGCCACCGCCTCTACCGGGTTCATGCCGTTCACGGCTTTAACCACGCCCTTACCCTTGTAATAGCCCAGGACGGGATAGGTTTGGTCTTTATAAACGCCCAAACGCTTTTTCAGAGTTTCCGGATTGTCGTCGGCACGCGGCTCTTGTCCTGCGGCACGCGCGTCCGCCGCGCGCTTTTCAACGCGGGCAAAGAGTTCGTTTTCATCGACTTGGAATTCCACGACAGCATCGAGCGGTGTGCCGTGTTTTTCGAACATGGCATCGAGCGCTTCCGCTTGCGGGATCGTGCGCGGAAAACCATCCAGGATGAATCCGTTTTTGCAATCGGGCTGCGTGATGCGATGTTCAATCATCGCAACCAAAACATCATCCGGTACCAATGCGCCTTTATCCATGTAGGATTTCGCATTCACGCCGATATCGGAATTTGCGGCAATTTCTGCGCGCAGCATATCCCCAGTCGAGAGTTGGATGAGACCGCGTGTTTCTTCAAGACGCTTGGCTTGCGTCCCCTTACCCGCACCCGGAGGTCCAAAGAATATCAGTCGCATCTATCGACGGCTCCCACGCAGACGAGATTTTTTGATCAGGCCTTCATATTGGTGTGCGATCAGATGCGAGTGAATTTGCGCAACCGTATCCATTGTGACCGTGACCACGATCAGAAGCGATGTCCCACCGAAATAGAAAGGCAACGCATATTCCGCAATCAAAAATTCAGGCAGAAGACAGATGGAGATAATGTACAAGGCGCCGATAAAGGTGAGACGCGTGAGCACAAAATCGAGATACTCAGCGGTTTGTTGCCCCGGACGAATACCTGGCACAAAGCCGCCATATTTCTTGAGCATTTCGGCATTTTCTTTCGGGCTAAAGACGACAGCCGTATAAAAGAAGCAGAAGAAAGCGATCAGCAGCGAATAAGTCAGCATATAAACCGGCTGACCATGTTGCAGCAAACGCGAAATGGTTGCGATGAAATCACCGCCATCAGCGCCCGCAAAACCCACCAACGTAATCGGCAGTAAAAGCAGCGAGGATGCAAAGATCGGTGGAATAACGCCGGCTGTATTGAGCTTTAGCGGCAAATGCGACAACTGGCCTGCAGCCATTTGACCCGAGCCCACCTGACGACGCGGATATTGCACCGGAATACGGCGCTGCGCGCGTTCCATGAACACGATGAAGATGATCACGCCCACGACCATGGCCGTGAGTAGAACGAGTTGCAGGAAACCGAATTGACCTTGGCGACCTAATTCCAATGTACCTGCAACGGCGCGTGGAAGGCCCGCGACAATACCGGCGAAGATCAAAATTGAAATACCATTACCGACGCCGCGTTGCGTAATTTGTTCGCCAAGCCACATCAGGAATACCGTGCCACCAACGATGGTAATCACCGTGGAAATACGGAAGAACATGCCGGGATCAATCACAACCCCGCCACCTGTGCCTTGCATATTTTCCAAGCCTGCAGCCAAACCGTAAGCCTGAATTGCGGCCAAAAATACCGTCAAATAGCGCGTATATTGGTTCAAACGAATGCGGCCTGTTTCGCCTTCTTTCTTGATCGCTTCGAGTGACGGGACCATAGAAGATGCAAGCTGCACAATGATCGATGCCGAGATGTACGGCATGATGTTGAGTGCGAAAATGGTCATACGCTGCAAAGCGCCGCCCGCGAACATGTTGAACATGTCCAAAATACCGCCGGCTTTTTGGTTATAAATTTCGTTCCAAACGCCCAAGTTAATACCTGGCAGCGGGATATGCGTACCGAGGCGATAAATGATCAGAGCACCGATCACAAACAGCAAACGTGCCTTAAGTTCACTTGCTTTGGCGAGTGCGCCCCAGTTCATTTGCGAGGCGAGTTGTTCCGCGGCCGATGCCATATTTTAGTGCTCCAAAAAAGGTAAAAATTCGAGGATTTATGTACCCATGGGGGGGTGTCTATGTCAACCAAGGATGAGCCCGTTTTAGGGACATTTTATGCTGCATCAAACAAAAAGTTTGACACCTCTACATAGGTTGCATAATCATGATGACCATGAACGCGCGCACACATGCCTACACGGCTCGATTTTATTGGTGGACCCTTTAACAGGGTAACCGCCTTAGACGTTCTTCTAGCAAAATAACACTAAAGCTCGAAAGTTGCCCTTACCTCCCGGTAATCGCGGCTTCATGGGTCTTTACGCGTTTCTTCCGGGGTTATCTGTAACCAAAGGCCCAAAAGGAAGAAATGAGTAAGACTATGTTCCGTATATATTCCGCCCGCGCCCACTTTGCCCTGGTTGCTGCGTTTCAAAAGGCCTTGAAAGAGGAATTGGATCCGCACCGGGATGACCATTTCCAATGGATGATCGATCGAGGACGCCGCGTCTTCCCCTTTGGGGACCGCGAATTCGCGAGGGCGTTTTGGCGTGAGTATTCCCACTATTTCCCGCTGGGCAGATGGGGTTTCATCCCCTCACCCCGCCGTGCGTCGCGTCATCACCGCCTGGTTCATAGACCTGTGCGAGAAGGAAAAACCGCCGCTGCCAAAGCCATAAGACCAAATTTGAAGAAAGAGACATTAAAATGAAGATCAAACCACAACCACAATGTCATCCTTTACCAAGGATCGATTTTTTCATCGCAGCCGCCGAACTGCACGACCATGACGGTGTCGGGATCGGCATCATGACATACCGCCAAGCGGGCCCCGTCATCTCGATCGTCGATATCGATTACAACGCGCGCCCCAAAGATATGCCGGAATACTTAAACGATATTTTCGATCGTCTGGCCTATCATGGTGAGCCTGTACAGATGGTGACATGCCAATCGCTGAACGGTCGTAAACGCTCGACACATTCCTATTTAGTCCCTAAACATTCCAACGCTTAAGTTTTAAGAAGAAAGAGACGTAAAAAATGTCAAAAATGTTCAATGCTATCTGTCTAATGATGGATGGATCCGACCGCCCGGTGACTGTTCAGCACGATGATGATGTGACCGCCAAGGTCATGGATTTGCGCGGCGACGATCTGCCGGTTCTTCCTGCATCCGCATCCCGTCTAAACGGCGATTTGCGCGAACTTAAAAAAGCGGGCCTTAAGGAAGTCATGTTGGTTACCGTGATTCCTGCCGACGGTAAAGTGATTGGGTCCAATCATCATTTGGCCCATTTAAGCGAGGCGCCAAAACTCGGTATCGCGATCTAGCAAAAAACAAAACGCCCCGGTTTTAAGGCCGGGGCGTTTGATACTCATGAGAAATTACTTTTTATACTGTTTCTTACGCACGACCGGTTTGCGTTCGATCACGATCAGATCGAGTTTACCGCCGGCTTTTTCGACCGCGGATTTTGCTGTGGCCGTTGCACCCGTAACAGAGAGTTGAATTTTTGCGGACAGTGCGCCTTTGCCCAAGAGACGGATACCGTCCAGCTTACGGCGGACAACACCGGATTTGACCAAAGCCGCTTCATCAACGGTGCCTTTGGTATCCAGTTTGCCAGCGTCGATCGCGGCCTGCAGTTTGCCCAATGTCAGTTCTGCGTATTCTTTACGGTTCGGTTTATTAAAACCGCGTTTCGGTAAACGACGGTACAAAGGCATTTGACCGCCTTCGAAGCCATTGATCGCAACACCTGAGCGCGCGGTTTGGCCTTTGCCACCACGACCGGATGTTTTGCCTTTGCCGGAGCCGATACCACGGCCGATCGATTTGCGCTTTTTGCGCGAGCCGGGAACCGGTGCAAGTTGATTGAGTTTCATTTTTTTATTCCTTCAAAATAAAAATAATTAAGCGGCTTTGTCGTCGACGATTTGCACCAGGTGACGAACGGCACGGATCATGCCACGCACAGCCGGTGTGTCTTCCAAAGTAGACGTACGACGCATTTTGCCCAGGCCCAGACCTTTCAAAGTCGCGGCTTGGTCAGGCGTGCGGCCGATCGGGGAGCCAATTTGCTGCACGGTGATGGTTTTGTTGCTCTTAGTCATCGCTATCTTCCTCTGGCGAACCGGCTTTACCGGCGCGGTTTACGATAATGTCGCTTACTTTCTTACCGCGGCGCGTCGCAATTTGACGCGGCGATTGGATCGATTGCAGCGCGGCGAAAGTTGCCTTCACCATGTTGTGCGGGTTGGACGTGCCGGTTGCTTTGGCAACGATGTCCTGAATGCCGACCGCTTCAAAAATCGCGCGCATCGGGCCGCCAGCGATAATACCGGTACCCGACGGTGCTGCGCGCAAGATCACGCGACCAGCACCATAGTGACCTTTAATATCGTGGTGGATCGTACGACCTTCGCGCAAAGGCACGCGCATCATTTTGCGTTTTGCAAGTTCGGTTGCTTTACGGATCGCTTCCGGCACTTCTTTTGCTTTCGCATTACCGGTACCGACGCGGCCTTTGCCGTCACCGACGACGACCAGAGCGGCGAAGCCGAAACGACGGCCACCTTTCACCACTTTGGCAACGCGGTTGATGGCAACCAGTTTTTCAACCAGGTCGCTTTGCTCTTTTTCTTGTTTATTGTCTCGATCAGGACGGGCCATGTTTCTTCGTCTTCCTTCTTAGAATTCCAAGCCGCCGGCACGGGCAGCTTCGGCCAATGCTTTCACACGACCATGATAAATGAATGAACCGCGATCGAAGACGACGGCTTTGACACCTGCTTTTTTCGCACGCTCGGCAATCAGTTTGCCGACTTCCGTGGCAGCAGCCACGTTACCGCCGGACTTTACTTTCACGTCTTTATCAAGCGTGGAAGCGGCAGCCAGGGTGACGCCTTTTGCATCGTCGATCACTTGCGCATAGATGTTGCCATCGGTGCGGTGAACGCTTAGGCGCGGACGACCTGCGTTTTTAGCAACAGCGCGGACCTTGTTACGGACGCGGAACGTGCGGCGCTGTTTGGTTGTGAGAACTTTTGTCATCATATCACCTATTATTTCTTTTTACCTTCTTTACGAATGATGCGTTCATCATCGTATTTAATGCCTTTGCCTTTATACGGCTCCGGCTCGCGCCAGGAACGGATTTCGGCAGCAACCTGGCCGACCTTTTGTTTGTCGGATCCGGACACCGTGATGCCCGTCTGCTTTTCAACGGCAATTTTGATGCCGGCAGGGATCGCGAATTTCACATCGTGGCTGTAGCCAAGTTGCATCACCAGTTCGTTACCTTGCACTTGTGCGCGGAAACCAACGCCATTGATTTCAAGCTTGCGCTCGTAACCTTCGGAGATGCCTTTAATCAGGTTTGCAATATTACGTTGCGTCGTCGCCCACATTGCGCGCGGCGCTTCGTCGTTTGCCGGTTGTACGGTAATTTGACCATCAGCCATTTTCACCGTGACGTCTTTGGTCAGCGCAACCGAGCCTTCGCCCAGTTTGCCCTTGGCCTTGACGAGCGTCGGCGTCACTTCAACCGTCACACCGGACGGGATCGCGACAGGGTTTTTTCCTACACGTGACATCTTAGAATACCTCGCAAAGCAGTTCACCGCCCACGTTTTCGCGACGTGCGTCATGATCGGTCATGACACCCTTCGGCGTGGACAGAATGGTAATACCGAGACCGTTGTGCACGCGACCCAGATCGGCCACGGACGAGTAAACGCGGCGGCCCGGCGTGGAGACACGCTGGATCGTGCGAATGGCCGGTTGGCCTTCGGTGTATTTCAGTTCGATGCTTGCATCGCGGCCATCGCCGGCCACTTTGTAGCCGCGGATATAACCTTCGCGTTGCAGTACGTCCAAGACGTCGCGGCGCAGGCGCGAGTTCGGCGTGGAAACAACAGCGAGTTTCGCCTGTTGTCCGTTCCGAATGCGCGTCAGCAAATCGCTGATGGAGTCGTTCATTGCCATTTTATTCTCCTCTTATCCTATCCCGTATTACCAGCTCGACTTCACAACGCCCGGCAATTCGCCTTTGGACGCTTTGTCGCGCAGCATGTTACGGCACAAATTAAATTTACGGTGCACACCGCGCGGACGACCCGTGAGCGCGCAGCGATTGCGTTTGCGCGTCGGCGCCGAGTTACGCGGCAGCGTTGCCAACTTCATATTGGCTTCGAAAATTGCGGCGG
>DATCRN010000019.1:0-3165 GCA_036568945.1 Alphaproteobacteria bacterium
CGATCCGACAGATAATAATGTGCCGCCAACACCCGTTGTCAGCGTAATCAACATCCATTCGAAATGAGACATTGGCGGATCCATTTGCAATACAGCAAACATCAAAGGAATATTATCGATAATCGCCGAGGCCATACCTAAAACAATGTTGGTGATATTGGCACCCCACCCACCATAGAGATGGGTGGACATGAATTCGAGATAACCTAAGAAGGCAAGTCCGCTGACACTGAACATGACGCCAAAGAAAAACAACAGCGTATCCCATTCCACCGCAGCCAACTGGTCAAAAATAACAAAACTTTCGTTCTTTTGATCCGCCTGACGACGGATATGCCATGCCATCATCATCAACATGGACAACCCCATCATCATGCCCAAATAGGCGGGTAAATGTAGAATCTGCTCAAACGATATCGCCATAATAATTGTCACTATACCAAGCGCGATAATCACCTTGCCGCCGTATTTAATATGCGTATCACCAGCATCGACACTTGGAGCCTCGCGCGGCACTGTAAGGCTCATGATAAAAGCCGGAACGATAAAATTGATAACGCAAGGAACAAAAAGAGCGAAAAATTCAAAGAAATCGACTTTGCCAGCCTGCCACACCATTAATGTTGTGATATCACCAAACGGGCTAAAAGCGCCGCCAGCATTTGCTGCGCATACTATATTAATACAGGCAGGAACGATGAACTGCTTGTTATTGCCGCCCACAGCCATGGCGACCGCCCCAATGACCAAGGCGGTCGTCAGATTATCCGCCACAGGTGACAGGAAAAACGCCATAAAGCCTGTGACCCAGAATAATTGGCGCAAGTTAAGTCCTGCACGAAGAAGGCGCATACGCAAAACTTCAAAAACATTTCGGTCCTGAAGTGCGTTGATATAGGTCATGGCGGATAATAAAAACAGAAATAATGCCCCATACTCCCCTAGGCTTTCCGATACGGCGTGATGGATAACATCACCCGGAATATCCTGCATGACGCCCAAAATGCCGATGATTGCCCAAATTAAGCCAGCGCCGAACATAATCGGCTTTGACTTGCGCAAGTGCAGCTTATCCTCAAACAGGATCGCCGTATAGGAGGCGAAAAAAACGATCAAGCACAGAATTCCTAGAGGATGTGCAGTAAAATCCGTCATAAGTGCCTTCCTTTAGCCATACAAATCACTTATCTGATTCTGTCATGACCAAGCCCGCCTTACTATCCCCTATTGCCGCCGTTTTGATTGCCCTTACGGCCTATCTTTTATTCACGATAGGGGATGCATCGGCCAAGTGGCTGCTTACGACATACTCTGAACAACAGATTATTTTCTCGGTCAATTTGGTTGGCATTGTCATTATGGGGTCTCTGGCCGCCTGGATGCGCGGACCTAAAAAGATCATGGCGACTGAATTTCCAAAAATGCATGTCATCCGTGCCGCCTTTATGGTCACGAATACGTTATTGGTTCTTTACGTTCTAAAAAACATCAGCCTGGCCGTTTTCTATGGAATCGTGTTTCAAGGTCCTATTTGGGTTGCCATTTTATCGGTGATTTTCTTTAAAGAGCGCATTCCGGTCAAAGAATGGATTGCGATTGTCACAGGTTTTTTTGGCGTTCTGGTTATTGTAGGCCCTGAGTTTGCCAATCTGAATTTAGCCTTCTTCTTAGCTATGCTGATTCCTATTCTGGGGTCTTGTGGCGCCCTACTCGCCCGTCAAATTGGGAAGGATGAGCCCGTTACCAATTTTGCATTGTGGTTTCATGTCAGCATGGTGGCCGTAAGCGGACTAATGTTGCCTGGTCATTTTATTCTGCCGACTCTGCCGGATATGGCATTAATGGTTCTTTACGGCATCGTCACCAGCTTGGCGTTGATGTGCATCAGTATGGTGTTTGCGCGGTCTCATGCCGTATCACAAGTGGCCCCCTTGCAATATACGCAAATGCTGTGGGGTGTTTTGATCGGCCTAATTGTGTTTCACGAAAAACCGGCTGTGACCACATTGGTCGGGGGAGCGATTGTAATCGCATCGGGCATTTATGTGCTGCACAATCTGCGTCGTGGACGCATTATGAACCGCTAATCATTAAAGCTGCGCGGTTTACGTGCGGGTGCAAGCACAGTCGATGCGGATGCTTGCTTTGTAGGAAAACTGCGTTTCTTTTCGTCGCTGCGTTTGTATACGTACAAACCCAAGACCGAAAGTGCAACGCTCCAAATTGTCGAGAGCGATTCAATTGCATCGACCACGACTGATGCATCTTCCGTCTTAAACGTGATAATGTAGGCAACGGCCAGCATTTGCGCGGACCAAGTGAGCGCAACCAAATACCCAAAGGTTGGTCGCATACGGCGAACATAGGGATCTGTGCTTGCCACTTCGGCGCGTAAAGATTCATTCACTTGGGTTAGTGTTTCCGATTGTTCTTTTTGTGCCAGCTCGGTCATTTTTTCCAAATGACGGTTGGCTTCGGCTTGTGCCTCCGGCGTGATTGCACCGGTTATGAGCGCGGCGCTTGTTTCAGACAATGCTTTCGACGCGGCTTGCGCAATTGGGTTATTAATGCGGCCTAAAGCACCACCTAATGCCTCCACAATAAGCGGCAGACCTTGAATAAGAGCAGCTGCAACCATGATTTATCCTTCCGACAATTGATAAAAAATGTGATCGCCAATAACGGCGCTCGGTTTTTTGTTTTTGGCCCAGACAGGTGAGACATATTTCGCATGATAGTGCGTGGCGCCATTTGTGTTGTCAGACAGGCGCCCATTAACCGCGCGACGTGCAATACGCAAGGCGGTAGCAAAATGAATATTGCTGTCATCAACCGCAATCAGTTTCGGACGGTTCGGGTCATCCGCATTCCAGCATGAGAACTGAAACGGTTTTTGGCAGACCGAAATAATATCATTTCCCCACCAAAACCCGCCGCGCTCCCGGGCGACAGCCACGCGATTAAGCACGACATTTGCTACAGCTTCCATGCCGCCTTTGGGTTGACCACGCGATTCCCCCCACAGTGTGCGGGCCAGAACATCGACCGTAAGATTTTCTAAAAATTGTGCTTGGCTTTTACTCATGGCGCACCGCGTAGGCTTGGAATAAGCCTTCCGTCTTAAGCGCTGTCACATCCAATTTAGCTTCGATGCGCAGCAAATGT
>DATCRN010000020.1:0-11057 GCA_036568945.1 Alphaproteobacteria bacterium
CACATCATCTTCACCTGCAATTTCCGCTGGCGTGATGAATTCCATGTCGGACGGCAAGTCAATGACCGTGAGTCCCTTGGTACCCTTCCAGGCAGCGAGCGCCTGTTTAGGTGTAATGTCATTTTCAAATTCGACATGGACAGCTTCGGCATGACCAATAAAAGACGGCACGCGCACGCATGTTGCAATGACCTTGATGGCAGGGTCCAAAATCTTTTTGGTCTCCACCATCATCTTCCATTCTTCCTTGGTCTTACCATCATCCATAAAGACGTCGATCTGTGGGATCACATTGAAGGCGATTTGCTTTGGAAAAACCTCTTGCTTGGTTTCTTCTGACACAAAGAATTTACGCGACTGATTAAACAACTCATCCATGCCTTCTTTGCCTGCGCCGGATACGGATTGATAGGTCGATACCACTACGCGTTTGATTATTGCGATATCGTGCAAAGGTTTAAGCGCGACCACCATTTGAATGGTGGAGCAGTTTGGGTTCGCAATGATGTTTTTCTTTTTATAATCGGCAATCGCTTGCGGATTAACCTCAGGTACTACCAAAGGCACATCTGGATCCATCCGAAAGTGGGAAGTATTATCGATGATGACAGCACCAGCAGCCGTCGCACGCGGTGCAAACTCCGCCGAAATTTTTGCGCCGGCAGATGACAAAACAATATCTGTACCTTTGAAATCGTAATCATCCAGCGCCTGAACAACGAGCGTATCATCATCGCCAAATGATACTTCTTTCCCTGCCGATTGTTTGGATGCCAAGGCCACGACCTCATCCGCCGGGAATTTCCGTTCGGCTAAAATGGACAGCATTTCATGTCCTACAGCACCGGTGGCGCCTACGACGGCTACTTTCATTCTTTAAGCTCCTGTTTTTCGTATTCTATAAACCATTCAGTAACCTTAAAAGCAATGACTTCGTAAGGCTTTATGCGTAGAATAAATAAGTCATAAATTTTTGGTATTACGCCCCTTATGAGTGAAGTCCTACAGGCAGATTTCCTTTCCGTCATTGATACGGCGCCCTTCGGCTTTTGCCTGGTCGGCGGCCGCGATTACAACGTTATTTATGCCAATCCGGCCTTTGGTCCACTCATCGGCTATCGCGGCCTTATCGGCCGACAACCGCTGGCTGATTTCTTCGGCCCCGAACTCGAGATGGTTTTATATAACCATCCGCGGTCTTTTGAGCAGGAAGTCGCCATCTCCTTAGCCGATCAAAAAACTGATCGCTGGCTGCGTGTGAAGGGGGAATTGCTCAGCTATAAAGGCCAGCAATCCTATGCGTTGTGGTTCATTGATATGACCACCATCAAGCAATCGGAAGAAAAATTGCTGGAAGCCATTCGCCAATCTGAAGCTGCTGCGGAAATGAAGTCCAATCTGCTTGCGACCATGAGCCACGAAATCCGAACGCCGATGCAGGCCGTGTTCGGCTTCCTTGAGCTGATTGGACAGGAAAAACTATCCCCAAATATCGAGGATATGATCAACACCGCCAAAACCTCCGCATCAGGGCTCCTTGAAATTCTGGATGATGTTTTGGACTTAGCGAAACTTGATGCCGATAAGATGGAGCTCGATGTATTCGAAGTTCCTGTACGCATGCTGGCACGCGGCACGGTTGAAGCCCTTCAGGTAAAACGCCATGGCCGTGGCGTGGCTCTCCTAGACGATATCGAGCAAGGTGTGCCGTTTGTGATTAGAGGCGATCCAAAACGACTGCGCCAGATCCTTATTAACTTCATGAGCAACGCGCTTAAATTCACGCGCGATGGTTCTGTCACACTGCGTGTCTCCGCCAAAACGAAGGTGATTACAGCGCCAGAAGGGTCGATCGGGCTACGCTTCGAAGTCGTTGATACTGGCATGGGCATGCCGCAGGAAGTCTGCGACAAGCTTTTCCAATCGTTCGTGCAAGCCGATAACACAACTACACGCAAATTCGGCGGTACAGGCCTAGGCTTGTCGATTTGCAAAAAGCTAGTGACGCTTATGGGTGGGGAAATTGGCGTCTATTCGACTGAAGGCGTGGGATCGACATTCTGGTTCGAAATACCGACACAAATTGTCTCCCAACAAGATGCGAATGTACAATTGCCGTCCTTGGATGGCTTGGCTGTTTTGGTTGTCGAAGATCATCCGCAGGGCCAAAAAGAAATCGTATCCTCGCTTAAATCCATGGGTGCGGATGTGGAGGCATGTTCCTTCTATCAAGAAGGCTTAGATCTTATCAAGCGCCGCCCATTTGATGTCGCTCTGATCGACCAAGGCCTTCCGGATGGTGAAGGTCTCGACCTCATGCGGGAAATTTCGCACATTCGTCCTTTTACCGGTTTAGTCATGTATACGGTACACGATGATTACGGTCTGCAACATGCGATCCGTACGCTGGGGGCAACCTATCTCTCTAAACCTGCGTCGCGACTGGGGCTCGGCGAGGCTATCAAAGGCACAGCCAAACAATCGGGCCAGCACAATATCACCGGCCCTCGCCGCCTGTTAATTGCCGAGGACACCGACATTGTCCGTAACATCTTGGAGAAGCAATTAGCCTCTTTGGGCGGCATTGAAGTCGATTTCGTGGAGAATGGCGTCGAAGCTTTAGAAGCCTTATCGACCGGAAAATATGGCATTTTGTTTACAGATTTGCACATGCCGGAAATGGATGGCTATATGCTCATCCAAGAACTTCGCGAAAAGGAAAGGGCAGATCCGTCCAAAGGCCATTTCCCCGTTATCGTTCTCACGGCTGACGTGCAAATGTCGCAGC
Organism: Alphaproteobacteria bacterium; assembly: GCA_036568945.1. Taxonomy (GTDB): domain Bacteria; phylum Pseudomonadota; class Alphaproteobacteria; order Micavibrionales; family UBA1664; genus UBA6145. The sequence goes on from DATCRN010000020.1 coordinate 2,789, forward strand.
GCCAATCTTATTTAAAAGAAGGCTTTGATGAATGCTTGCTGAAACCTGTTTCCATCGGCCAACTACGCCACTTGCTCGTGCGCTGGGGATTGATGGCGGAAGACGAAGCCATTGCTCTTATGGATGCCGAAACAGGCGAACTTGCGGTGCCAAAGGATACGAAATCCAAGACAGCTGTTGATCTGCAAGCGATGAAGGATCAAATGGGATCAGTCGATGCTGGCACGATTGAAATGGTGCAAATGTTCGTGGAGATGACAGAACCTTTGATGGGACGCATCCGCGCGGCACTCGATAAAGGCGATGGTCATGATTTGGAAGAAGCGGCTCACAGCATGAAAGGCGCGGCGCGCTCCGCCTGCTGCACGAACCTAGGGGATATCTGCGCAGACTTACAAGAGCGTGGAAAAAATCCATCTGACTGCACTCAATTGGTCGCAGACGCTGAAGCCGAATTCGCGCGTGTTAAAATAGAAGTCGCGGAACTTTTGAAAACGACTGTCGCCGCTTAATTACGGACAAGTAGGCGCGGTGCGATTAATCCAGATACGCAAGCATTTGCTGCCATTGGGGCAACCATTGCTACCCGTCCCTACAATGTAATCCGCTTCGCATGCTGTAAAGGTGCTTTCCACTTTTTGCATGGCTTCCGCAAGATAGGCGTCACTGGCTGATGTATCCAAGCGAATGAAAATACCATTGGCATTTTCACCGTCGATGGCAACAGCACTGCCCCGGGTGTTGCGGTAAATCCACGGACTAAATAAGGCGGGTGTCGCAGGCATAAAGCGGCCCGTGTTGCCGCCGAATATCGGCGCATGATTGTTCTGGTTGGGGGCACCAGGATTATTACCTGGGCAGCGAATATTGGCTGCTTGTTTATTAGCCACAGGCGATGCTAGATACGCCGTGTCGGGTTCCAAAGGAAACTTACCGTAGGATCCGTCGCCTTCAGGATACAGCAAGATGCAGTCTTGAATGGCGGAGCGGATCATTTGCGCCTGGCTGTTAATCTCCGCAGATACTTTGAAACTATTTTGCGAGCGCGTTTGCTGGCTTGCCGGCTGCATCAATGCAGCGGTCAATGCTGCGATTAACGCAATCGCGATCAAAATATAAATCAGGGCGCTACCGCGCGCGGCCAAACGGGTCATGTCATCACCTTTTGTGTAAAAAAACGACAGGCCCCTATTATGGGCCTGTCGCATGAATTCTTAAAGCACCAAATGCTTATCTTTCGACCAGCACGTAGTAGAACACGTAATGGCCGCCCGCTGCGTTCTGGAAGCAGCCGAAGGCCTTGTTCTTGAACCAGTTCGGTGTGCCGCCATCGCTCGGTACCGTACCGTCAGCGGTCGGCGCTGCAACGTTGGTGGTGGTTGCAATACGGTGCGCGTTATCGCGAACATCAGCGATCGTCAGAGCCGCGTTAGTGACCGGAATGGTCGTACCCCAACCGAGGTCGGAGTTCAAACGAGAGCAAACTGTTTGGTTGATGTCCTCAGCAAACGCAACCAATTCGTTACCCGAACCATCTGTGTTATCCGTGCCCAAACCAGGGATGCGGAAAGCCATGGAGTAAATCCACGGTTTGTCTGCCGTCGTGTTAGCCAACAACTTACCCGGAACAGGAGACCAGGAAGCAGCGCCACCTTGAGCCGCGAATACTGCGCGCGCAGGAGAATACTGGGTAAAGCCAGCACCTGTGGTCTCGTCCGTTGCAACGGCCGAAGTGTTAAACTGCAGCAAACCAGGTTCCGTGCCGCCAATCACCAGGCGCAACACAGCGGTACGAACTTGGTTCGGATACTGCGTGAGCTGCGAGGTGTTAATGACGTTGGTTTCGCGGTTTGCGTCGGAGCCCGAACGGGACGACTGCGTCACAGCGTACGACAGCGCCGCAAACAGCGCCACCGCAATCAGAATAAGGAACAGAACGTTCCCACTCTGCGCTTTCATTGATTTAAAACTTTTCATTGCTTCCACTCCATTGGTTAAATTTTAAGTTTCTAATTCCCCATAATCACCTTTACGGATTTCTTTTAAGCTCCCGGCTTTACAACACTCAACCGGCTGATGGTAAAAGCGCCATACAAGGCTGTATTACCATTGGCAATTTTGCATTCGCGGCCCACGCACAAATCATCCACCTTTGCGCGCCAACCAACACCGCCATTAAAGATGTGACCGGCGGCTTCACGGAACGCGCCGTACATTTCGGTCTTGTCAGAACGAATTTCGATTTTGTTACCTGCCGCAATAAAGTTCAACTGCGGATAAAATTGAGTCAGAAGTTTTGTGAACGCCTCGACCTCACCTGCATCCACGGCAGCTTCAGAAATTACCGGCACGGTCGGTTTTAATGCTTCGGCCTTCAAAATATCGGCGCGTAGCGCCATGACATGATTGGCTTGCATAACAACATAAACCATGGCTAGGCCTGCTATTACCCAGGCAACGACACCTGCAATAATAACGCCATGACCGGCACGCATAGGAAGCTGCTCGAGAAAAACGTCGAGGTCCTTATATGCATGCGGCGATGCATACCGTTTTAATGAGGCCAAATCGAATTTCACTTAAAGATAAACCCCTCAGCGAGAATTGCCCGAAAACCGAACAACTCCCAATATTCTTCCTTAAAATTATAGGGTTGTGAAGCTTAAAAGAGCGTTAGTTTTAGCTGCGCTGCGGCTGGACGTCGCATGCGTAAGCCTTTGAAAAACACTAATTTGTACCGCGGATACGGACTCGGCCATCTTTTTCAATTTGACCGATTGGCTTAGACCCTGCGAGCGGGCCCGAAGGCTCCGTCGTATATGCCGCAGGAACCAAAGCTTCCCACTCAACTTGATTGCCAGGTTTCACCTGATAGCGTACGAGTGTACCCTTCAATGCGTACAGTGCATCCAGAAGCTGCTGAATCCTATTAAAATGCTTAATCGTATCGTTTTCGATGGCACGGGATGCGCTAACCATCAACTCATTGGATTTGGTATCCGTTTCGGCGCGCGCGTTTTCCAACTTAGGCTGCAGTAAAGCCGCCATCACATAGGTCACGATCATGGCAGCAAGCGCGAACAAAGCCACACTTAGACCTGTATACAAAAGGGCACGACCAGCTGCACGCGATAATTGATCCGCCTTCAAATCACGATTGCGCCATGGCACCATCTCCGCCATGAGCGGATTGACGGTGACGAAATTCGCATCCATCGATTGCACGCGTGGTAAAATCGTCCGGGCGGGGCCTAAGAATAATTGCATGCGGCCTGAATCTGGATCCCAACGAAGCGCGCCCGCCTGGCCTTCTTGCTCATACAGATAAACCGTTTCTTTATCCCAATATTCGGAATTGCCAGGCAACGCTGCTGCAAGGGGGCACCAAGAATTCGGATAGGATGCAAGCGCGCTTGAAGGTGCCGCCAAATACCAGCAACGATCTCCTTCGACCGTGTAGCAATAATGAACGCGCTCGGATCCGCAAGCTTGAACGGCGGCATTCCAAACGGCCTCTTCCTCTAATCCTAAGACATAGGGCACTGACCCACCGATCAATTCCGATGGAAGAACCGGAATAAGTTGTTCCGGCACCAAAGCGGCGTCACCAGCCATGCGATCAAGCGTTGTCGGCTTGTTCGGTTTTTGCTCGCGCTGAACACCAGCATTGTCGGCGGTTGTCTCTACCACTTAAGTCCCCATCATTTCCGTGACCATGGAGTCCATGGACATGTTCATCACCGTCAGCGCAAAAATGGCTGAACCGAAAGCGATCAACAAATATAGCGCCGTGCCACCCATCCCCAACCAAAAGATTAAAGAGTATTTGGTCTTGGAGGCCTGGATGCGCAGTTCGCCAATCGATTCCATGATTGTAGCGACTTGGGTTAGGTCGGACAAGGTTGCCAGTTCCAATCGCTCGGCACGCGTCAATGGATCACGGTCCAAAGCAATACCCATATTCACCCCGCGTTGCAGCTCCTGGTAACAGGTTTTCCAATAGTCGGTGATTTCAGGAACGCTGGTGGCATCTCCAGCCTGCTTAAACGTATCCGAAATCGATACGTGACCGCGTAACATACGCGCGGCTGCCGACATCGTATCAGCAAAGCCGATATCGCGGAAATAACCGCCAATCAACGGGATTTTACGCACGATGCGTGCGGTCGGGAAATCCGGCTTGCCGCGGTTGTACCAGAACGACAAAATACACCAGATCATAAAGGCCGCCATAGCAACGGCAAACACGATCAATGCATTCCAGGTTAAATCCAAACGACCGACGACAGTATTGAATTCTTCCAATTTGGCGGGATCTTTCGGTGCGTGTTCGTGGAAATACCCCAGCACCACATCCTTACCCCAGAACATACCTTGTAAAATCGAGAACACATCGAAGCCAAGCCAGGCCATCATCCCCTTCACCTTGCTCGCATTGCGGCGTTTCATGGTGATGGATTCGATCGCGTATGGAATACCATCCGATAATTTGTTGGCCTTTTCGGACGCCGCTAAGATGGCGAGGGTCGAATGTTCAAAAATATTAAGCGACTTAAGAGCGTCCATGACGCCTAAACCTTGCGACAAGGCTTCACGAGCCGGCGCCAAAATATTTTGACGGCGTGGGTTTGTTTCACCATTGATCATCTTCCATAGCGCCACGCCTGGGCTGGCCGACGTGGAACGGAATTGAATACCGCGCAGCAATTGCACCTGCCACCAGGTGGAACGCGCTAGCAATCGTTCCATCGGCGACCGAGAATACGGACGGATGGAAAGCGCGTAACCACTCTTTTTGGTGATTTCGCGACGTACGTCAGCCATGGTCGGCAGATAAAACGCTTCCGTCACCCGCTTGGTACCGGATGTGGTTTCATAAGCGATTTCGGCCAGCCATTGCTGCATTTCCTAAAGCCTGCTTTTTCGACCTATTCGTCGATGTAAAGAATACCGGCCCGCGGGTCGACCAGGCCTGAGGTCATCAATTCAATAACACCCTCGCGGCGGGAGCGGAAAATAACCCCGGGCTCATGTAATACATCATTCACGTTTTGTCTTAACGCTTTGTAAATACCATTGCGTTCTGACACAGGCGCGGTGATTAAGAGGGCATCCAACAGCAAAGTACGGCCTAAAATGCCAGTTCGGTTGCATAAATCACAACCGGCCGTGTTGTGTTTGGAAACGCCCGTATTGCCTTTGATGCCTAGTCTATTGATTTCGGCTTCAGTCAACAGCTCATCGGCGCGTGTCTTATGAGCACAGCCCTGGCATAGAGTTTTCACAAGGCGCTGGTTCATCACTGCTTTGACCTGTTGTGCCAAAGTATAGGTTGAGGCGCGTTCACGTTCTGCCGGCATTAGAGAGCGTAGACGCTCGAATGTTTGCAGGGCCGTATCGGCGTGGATGGTCGAAATCACGGTGTGACCGGATTCTGTGGCGCGGAGTGCCGTTTCAACGGTTTCCCCATCACGCATCTCCCCGATCACGATGTAGTCTGGATCATGACGCATCGATGCGCGGATCAAATCAGCGAACTCGCCGCCCGGCATACCAGGGCGCACCTGCCACTGGGTTGCATATCGTAATTCATATTCGATCGGATCTTCGATAGTCAGCACGTGACGGCGACGGCGATCGATTTGCTGTACGCAAGCATACAATGTTGTCGTTTTACCGGAACCTGTCGGGCCTGAGAGAAGAATCAACCCACCACCGCCTTTGATTTCAGGTGACAGAAGTTTGGCCAAATAATCAGCCACATCTTCGTGACGGCGGAATAATTCTTCAAAACCTTTAAGCGCAGCGCGGTCTAAAAGACGAAGAGTCAATTTCTCGCCATCTTGTCCTTGGGGTCCAGCTGCCACACGAATATCGATCTGACGCGCCTGCCAGGTAAAACCAAAACGACCGTCTTTTGGCGTTGTTCTATCACCGAAGTTGAGGCCGGCATCACGTTTCAAAAGGGTCGTCAAACGCGCCATCGCATCAGCAGGTAACAAGTGCATTGGCATTAAATCACCGTCAATGCGGTATTTAATCCAGTTTGGTGCATCCGGGTTATTGTCTTGCACCAAGTGAATATCGGATGCACGCATCTGTAGCGATTCTGCCATCATATCGCGCAGGAATTGGTTTAATAGCAAGCCGTTATCAATATCGGCGAGCCATTCCGCGAGCGTCTTTTCGCAACGATCAGCCGACAAATCATGAACGGCACGAAGCGTTTCCAAAAGCTCGGCACGATCCCATAGCTCCATTTCCAAGCTATCGACGCGATAACCGGAACGGCGCACGACGGAGATCAACGATTCCTGCTGACGTTTGGTCAGTTCATGCAACGGCGCAATTTTTAAAATGCCCCGCTCGATGCCAATCAAATGGATAGAAAGCGGCAACCATGTTTGCACAGGCAGAACAGAACGCAACTGATCGCCCATAGCCGTATCTTTGGCTTTGGCGTTTTCTTCCGTGGATTGCTGGCCCAACGCACCTGCTTGATCAAGGAGCTGTTCCGTTGAGCGCGAAATGCCTTGCTGCATGAGCATGGCGCGCTCACGTTGAACCATATCGAGATAACGCTCGCGACCTTCACCGGTTTTTTTGCGCGGCTTAACGGTTGGTTCTGGATTACCCTCGGCGGTCATGGCGCCCCCGTGGTTGTACCGCTATCTACCGTTGTTCCGCTTTGCGTTGTCGATGTGTCGGTCGTTGTTGTGGATGTCGATGACGCGCTGTTGCTCGGCGTAGATGTCGAGGAGCTATCCACCGTTACACCCGACGGTGCAGCCAGCGAACGATCGAAAACCAACAAAACTTTGCTGCGACCGGATGTTAGGCCCACGCCATCAGGCGTAACACTGACACGCCATATATGACCGGACAAACGAACCATTTGCCCTTGCCGCACCATGCGTGATCCACCGGGCCCATTGATAATGGCATTGCGCGTCGATAGGGACGAAATCGTATATCCATCTAAAGTCGGCGGACCCGCATCCTCAGGTGGGATAAATTCTTGATAGCTTGGCTGAACAGAAACGGAACTCGGCGACGGTACCACGAACTCGCCTGTCGGTGTGGGACCTGACGTAATGGTGCCATCTTCTACAATCGTTTGGACGATCGGTTTTGCGTCGACATTGACTGTTGCGGTGGATGTGCCGCGTACCGGCAATACCATTACGCCACGCGCGCCAGTATGCGTGATACGCACATCATCGATCACAGCGCCGGACTTACTAGGCGACCAAGAGACCGTAAGCGGGCACGCTTCGGTAGGCTCCAGCACCAATTCTTTAGTGCAACCGCTGGGCATGATTTTAAGACCTTGCTCGGACCCAGCCAATTCGACATCACTGATCGTAAGGGATGCATCACCGATGTTCACGAGACTAACAGTGATCGAGGATTGCGAATTGATCCCGGCACCAAAATCAATTTCTTCCTCAGATGCCACCAACAATCCTTTACCCGGCACAGCTTCTGGGAATGCTTTAGCGACTTCGCTTTGGGCAGGTGAGAAATCACCCGTTAAGGTGGCCGTTGCCACACTTTGCAGCTCCGGTGTTTCAGAATCATTAAAAACGGTATAGGGCACGACAAGCGCGCCAGATGTCGGCCCTTTTGTTACCGGTGACCACACAATAGAGGCGATACAAGAGGCACCAGCCACCAATTCTTTGCAATCCGATTTAAGATCAAACCCTGACGCAATCGGTGCTTCAGTTGCCATATCGGCAATCACGATGCGTTTAGAGGTGATGTTACGAATGGTAACGGAACGAATGATCGGACGGCTGGCCTCCAATTTGCCGAAATCAACCGGCGACGGTGTAATTTCAAGGTCGGTTGCCTTGACCGTATTATCTTCGGATGTCTCAACCGTACCCGACACCGTTGCGGTCACAAGTCGCGAGCGACCGGAGTGACGTGCAAGCACTTCAACGCGGAAGGCACCCGATTGCAGACCTTTTACTTCCATAACCACCGCGCATTGCGCGCCGGCAGCAAGTGCAGCCGAGTCATCATCGCCGCCAGAACATTGATCTGAAATTACTTGCGCTGTGATGTTGGATGACGGGAATAATTTAACGTCGCGAAATTCAATCTCAGCGCCGGAATCATTGCGAAATTGCACGATGACAGAATTGTTTGTTCCAGGATCAATATTACCTGCTTCGACTTTTGGCTCAACCGCGATTAAACCGCCCGGCGTCGATCCGTCGGGATTGGTCATGACGGTGCCCGGATCGTTAAAAGCGGATTG
>DATCRN010000021.1:0-7687 GCA_036568945.1 Alphaproteobacteria bacterium
CCGGCCCAAACTGGCCAAAGCCGTTACGCTTAAACGCGTTATAGCTGGCGTGATTGTTTTGTTTGTCGTCCGCATTGCCCCAGGCCATTTTGCCGGATAGCAAAGTCCGCCCCTGTGCCTTGGCGAACTCTTCCATTGCGCTGAATACGGCGCCTGTGTAAACACCGCCGGATCCGTTGGTTTTCAAATTCGCCGTGAGGGTTTGGATATGGAGCCATTCATCGGCGCTAAAGCCGTCTGCATCGAACGGATGGTCCGGCAATCCTTGGCGCTGACCGCCTTTAAGCCCTAAAAGTTCGGGGAAGGTCATGCGCGCGCCAGCGAGCAGCGGCATTTCCGGTTTCGGGCCGAACAGTGCCATGATCTTGTGGCCAGCCAGCATGTCCTTTTTAAGCTTCACGTAGCTGACGCGCTTATAAAAATGCTTCTGCGCCATCGGCAATGCCCAATACCGGTCATGGTGCATTTGCAAAAAGGCCTTCATTTCGGCTTCCGTTTCCACGGTGCGCGCGCTGCAATCGCCGACAGCGGTATGAAACAGGTCAGATACCTGTCCTTGCGTAAAGGTGGCGGGTGCGGGTACGGTTTGTACGGGCTCGGTATACATTGCGGGTCTCTCAAAAAATCCAAAAGTTAAAAACAAAGAACGACGGTGTACGAAACGTGATCACCGCGCGTTTTGCGTGTTCTTAAGCGGATTGTCGGATTGTGAGAGTTATAAGACTTCAGCGCACCCAAGCTTAGAGGTCACCACGTGGTGATCAGCTTGTACGTCGTCGCGAGATGGCTCGCAGAAGGGTGGCCCAAGAGGTCATGGGGTTAGTAAGCGGCAAAACACCCTTGTCTGTCAAATTATTATTTGGGGCTTTTTAACGGCAGGCCGGATTCTACGATCTCGGCAAAGAAGTCGATACCAACGGCCAATGCTTCATCGTTAAAGTCGTAGCCTGGGTTATGCAGACCTTGGTTATGCGGGCTTTTTGGGTCGTTGGTGCCTTGCCCCATAAAGATATAGGCGCCGGGCACAGCCGCCAGCATACCGCCGAAATCCTCACCACCCATGGTGGGGTCGACGGCGCGATCGACATTTTCTTCACCCAAAACCCGGGCCATGGCGTCGGCTGCAATTACCGTGTGGGCCGGATCGTTAATGGTAGGATCGATGTTGCGTTCGTATTCGCAGTCGATTTTGGCGTCGTACGCCGCGCCTAAATCAGCACAAATTTTCTTCATCTTTGTTTCAATCAACACGCGGACCTCTTCCTTAAAGGTGCGGACGGTACCGTTGATATTAGCAGTATCAGGAATGACGTTGTGCGCGCCCGTACCGGCATTAAAATTGGTGATCGACAAAATGGCGCTGTCTTGCGCCGGCACATAGCGGGAAATAATGGTCTGCAGCGCTGTTACGATTTGCGCACCCAAAACAATTGGGTCGATGCAGCGGGCCGGATATGCGGCATGACCGCCTTTTCCATTTACGGTAATGTTAAAATCATCAACCGATGCCATGATTGGACCCGGCTTGATCGCGGCAGTCCCGACTGGCTGATAAGGCCAATTGTGTAAGGCGTAAACGGCATCGCATTTAAGATCGCCTTTAAACAATCCGTCCTTGATCATTGCAAACGCACCGCGCCCGCCTTCTTCCGCGGGTTGGAAAATCAATAAAACGCGCCCATCAAAATTACGCGTTTCTTGCAGATACTTGGCCGTACCCAACAGAATGGATGTATGCCCATCGTGACCGCATCCATGCATGAGGCCAGGCGTTTTGGATGCCCAAGGTTGGCCGGATTTTTCGAGGATAGGTAGCGCATCCATATCGGCGCGAAGGCCAATAGTGCGTCCCAATGTATTGGTTTTGCCATCGATCCACGCCACGATGCCGGTTTTGCCGAGGCCTGTTTTAAAAGGAATACCCCAAGCGGTCAGTTTTTCTTGCACCAATTGGTTGGCAAAAGTCTCCTCATACATCAAACCGGGGTTTTGATGTAAAGCATGCCGCCATTCGGCGACTTCCTTGGTCATAGGCGGGATAGAATTACGTTTTGTCATGCCATCAATTTTGGCATGAATTGGGCGGACTTCAAGCCGCCAAATGCGACTTTCTTAAGCTTTTAACCTCAAACCGCCGCGGGCTCGAACGCCAGCGGTCATATAACCGTTCTCTTTCTGCGTTGCGGGCCTGCGCCATGTCTTGAGCGGATAGGCAAAAGACTTTGCGCAAATCGGGAAGGGCGGTCTCATTCGCCTTTTCGTTACCTGCATAATGCAAATCATCCCAAAGATGAAAACGATCGCCATGAGCGATAATGCGGATCGCTTGTTTCTTCGACATGTCTGAAAGGGACAGATAGCTGGTGTTAGTGGCATCCCTTAAGTGGCTTGGGCTATCCACATTGGCAAACGGCAGGCTGTAATGAATGGCAGATTGTAAGGTTTCTTGTGAAACCGGAAGCTGCGCCGTGCGCTCTTCGCACAATTGTAAAATTGGGTGTGTGTAAGGCACCATATAAAGCAAATGGTGATAAACAAGGCTAGCAAAATAAATCTGCGCCATTTCAGACGTCCTAAGACCATTTAGAGCCGTCATCTTGTCTGATAATTTTTCTAGGCTATCGAAATAATCATGAATGTGATCCATCAATTTTTCGCCATAGGGTGTGTTATGGCGATAGCGCGCATAGAGAAGTTTCTGCGCATGTAGAATATGCCCTTCATACCCGCCAGCCTCTTTGTATTGCGGCATGAATTGAGAATCCTTGTCGTATGTTCGATTAACCTGCGGCAAGTTTTGATAGGGGAAAGCGTCTTTATAACCTAAGGCTAGCGCGTGGGGGGTTGATCCATATTTTAAGGCCCACAGGGTATTGACGCCATAATATGGCGCGAGGAGGGATGCGGTCAGCGCATGCGCATAATCGTGATTTATGCAGGCAGATATTTCTTGCAGATGTTTGAATAGGCTCACATCACCTGAATTTTGAACGGTGCGGAACATATCGTCATTAATCTTTAGGACAGGCAGAACCAATAATTCGTCTCGGCCCTTAACCGTCTTATGCCGTGTTCTAAGACCCATAAAATTAAATTGGTAATCCAATGCGCCTTCGGGTGCGTGTAAAAGTTTTGCAGCACCAAATTTATCACTGAATATGCCGGTCTTATGACCTTCTAAGCCATAATGAAGGTGCAAGTTTTCATGGAGGCTAAGCGATGGATCATAAGACATCGGCATGATCACGGGGCGTTGCATTTGCGTAACCCAATTATAACGGCCTACTTCCAGGAACATGCGCTTAAGCTTTTTGGCACTTAGAGTATGCTCATCGGCATGGTCTTTGTTGCTGGCTTCAAGACTCATCCAAACTGGGCTCAAATCATCCGCTTGTGCTTTAATGATATCCCCACGATGCATTAAAATCAGAGCGTTCAAAAACTCTTTATTATCTTGCTCCGGATCCAAAATAGCGGCCAGTGATTGCAGGATGGATTTATCGGCCGCTGGTGTAATGTCGGTATAATCGGCTACAACGTCCTGTAACTGCGGATAGCGGTTTGTGAGATGGCGATATAAACTTAAAACGGCATGAGGTTGGTTTGCACGTGTCAGAGATTCAGCCAAAGTCTTCGCATGGTCGGACGATAATTCAACGCGCTTAAAAATTTGATGGTAAGCCGATGCTTGCAAGAAATGCAAGATTGCCAGAGGGTCATTGCTATTTAGGCTATGGTCCAAGAATTGATCATGCCAAATCTGCAACCCAGAGGACTCTAAATTCAAGGTTTCTTTTATAAGAAGGATAGCCTTAAAGACATCGTCCAATCGTTTTTCGCGATGCGTCTGTGCAGCTGCTTGCGCATTTTTGTCTAAAAATATTGGCAATCTAGTGTCATACTCGGCATCAAGCGCAGCAATAATATCTTTACTAAAGCTATACTTACGCGTGAAACGCACGTAATCCGTTAAATTATCGTCGGTTAAAAAGCTTTGCGCAATCGCTTTGGCTTGTGTCTCACTCAGAATGGGGGTGATATTGCCTATCGTAGATTTCGCCTTCATGTGCAGGACAAAATCTTGCATAAACGTGATGTCACGTATTTCGAATAGATGATTAATGACTGCGCGACCGACGCGATTCATGCGACGTTTATCCAGGCGGCATTTCTTTTTAAGGTCGATAAGAATTTCCCACAATTCGGGAGCACTCGCATTCTCGGCGCGGTCAATGAATCTCTGCTGGCTTTCTTTAAAAAGCTCATGGCGTTTTATTTTATAAACGTTTCTGAGCTGTGACAGTTCTTTTCGGCAAGTGGCTTTAAAGAAATCATGGTTGCTGGCGAAAAGCTGCAAGTGACCCTGGCTTAAGATTTGCATGCCAATGTCATGTGAATCCTCTGTTGTGAAATATGTTTCGAATTTTTTGTCCAGAAGGTAAGAAGAAAAGTGACGTCGCAGCTCGAACAAATGACCAAAATGTCCGGCCATTCGCGATGCATCGATAATTGTACGCAGAGCTTGCGCTAATAATGGATCTTTAGAATCCGATGGATTTTTTCCGTAGCGAAGATCAGATACGAGTTTTAAAAAGCTTTTGGTATGGCCGCTTTCAAAATCGCGCAGGTTTGCGCTGGTGCGTAAATGCAATGCCCATTCATCGACTAAAGCGCTAAAGCGCTCCTCAATTGTCTGTTTGTTTTTATGCTTTGCCATGACCCGGCAATATATTTACATAACCATAAAATGTCAAATTCTATAGTAGCCTACTAAAGCGCTGTTTTCCGCGGGTCAAAGGCATCTCGGACCGCTTCGCCGACGAAGGTCAGGAGGGTCAACATAATGGCCAGACTAAAGAAGGCCGCCATGCCCAGCCATGGAGCTTGAAGGTTGTTTTTGCCTTGTTGCAAAAGTTCGCCCAATGATGCCGATCCGGGCGGCAAACCAAAACCTAAAAAATCGAGGGATGTGAGTACCGTGATCGATCCCGTCAAAACGAACGGCATCATCGTAAGGGTCGCGACCATTGCGTTGGGCAAAACATGGCGAGTCATGATAACGGGGTTGGAAACGCCAAGCGCCCTTGCGGCGCGCACATAATCAAAATTGCGCGCACGTAAAAATTCAGCCCGCACGACGTCGACCAATGTCGTCCAAGAAAAGAGCAACATGATGACCAGCAGACTCCAGAAACCCGGCGTAATGATCGATGCCATGATGATGAGAATAAAAAGAACAGGCAGGCCCGACCAAATTTCGATGAAACGTTGCATGAATAAATCCGTGCGTCCGCCAAAATAACCCTGAATGCCGCCAGCTGTAACGCCGATCAGAGTCGAAATAATCGTAAGTACAAGACCGAAGAGGATAGAGATGCGAAAACCATAAATAAGACGCGCAAGCACGTCTCTGCCTTGATCATCGGTACCCAGGAAATTCTCGGCATCCGGCGCAGATGGCGCGGGCTTTGGGTTCGTGAAATTGATCGTATCGTAAGAATAGCGGATCGGCGGCCAAACCATCCAGCCGCCGGATTGCGTTATCAAATCCTGCACGAAATTATCACGATAATCGGCTTCCGTATCAAAATCACCGCCGAGCTGCTTTTCCGTGACCAGTTGGAAAATGGGCATATATAAATGGTCGCCCGCCTTCATCACGATGGGCTTATCATTGGCAATCACTTCTGCAAACAATGTCCCAAAAAATAAGAGCAGAAATAGGATGAGTGAATAATAACCACGGCGGTTCGCCTTAAACTGCTGCCAACGGCGCTGCGTGATTGGGGAGAGGTTCATGCGGTCCTCGTATTGAAATCAATGCGTGGATCGACCAATACATAGGTAATGTCGCTCACTATTTTCAAAATCAATCCCATGAGCGTGAACATATAAAGAGTGCCAAACATCACCGGATAATCGCGATTGATGGTGGATTCAAAACCAAGCAAACCCAGCCCGTCCAAGCTAAAAATCACTTCAATTAATAAGGACCCGGTAAAGAAAATCGCCATGAATGCGCCAGGGAAGCCCGCAATCACGATCAACATGGCGTTACGAAAGACATGGTTATAAAGCACGCGCCGTTCCGACAAGCCTTTGGCGCGCGCCGTCAGTACATATTGTTTGCCAAGTTCATCCATGAAGGAATTTTTGGTGAGCATCGTCAAACCTGCGAAGCCGGAGATAACGAGCGCGGCCACGGGTAGCGTAATATGCCACAAATAATCCAAAATGATTTTCCACCAGGGAAAGTCTTGCCATCCATCGGACATGAGGCCGCGTAAGGGGAACAGGTCCAAATAACGTCCGCCTGCGAATAGGATGATCAGTAAAATCGCGAATAAAAAGGACGGCACGGCATAACCAAAGAAAATAACGCCGGATGACCAAACATCAAAGGGCGACCCATCTTTGACGGCCTTGCGAATGCCGAGAGGGATTGAAATCAGATAGATCAGCAATGTGGACCATAGCCCGAGCGTGATAGACACCGGCATTTTTTCAAAGATTAAGGATACAACCGAAACATCGCGATAATAAGATTCGCCGAAATCAAAGCGTGCATAATTTTTAAGCATGAGCCAAAAACGCTCATGCAGTGGCTTATCAAACCCATATTGACGTTCCAGCTCAGCAATAAATTCAGGATCTAGTCCTTGCGCGCCACGATATTTACTGGCGACAGCTGAAGCGGCGCTTTGGCTTTCCGCTGGCTTACCCATCTGTACTGTATCGCCGCCGCCACCCGAAAAACGCGCGGTCGCGTCCGTCGATAAGCCTTGCACCTTGGCAATCATTTGTTCGACCGGACCGCCGGGGGCCGCTTGAACAATTAAAAAATTCAGCAGCATGATCCCAAGTAGTGTGGGAATCACCAGCAGCAAGCGCCGCAAGATGTATGCGGACATATTCATCGCATTAAGGCTTTCTATTCCAAGCTGCAAGCATCCAAAGCCCGCCATCACCTTCAAAAAGACTTAAGGCGCCTGTCGACATTTTGGACTTTTTATCGGGTACGACGTCGGATGCATTATTGGCAATTTCCGGCGCGAAACGCGCAATGCCATTAGATGTGACAACCAACACCGTTTGATTGTCATGTACCTTTTCGCAATGTTTGGCGAAATCCTGCCAGCGCTTGCGGATGACTTCCGGTTGCGGCGACCAATCCTTAGGCATGACGCCTTCAAAATCCCAAGCATTGTAAGCAGTAGGGCCTAAACGAGCGACGACATTATTTTCAACCTGATTTTCATCCGGGCCATAATTGATTTCATCAAAGACATCGCTTTTGTGAAGTGCGCGGCTGACGCCCATTTCTTTCAAGGCGCCTTCCGCTGTTTCAATCGTGCGTTTGAGGTGCGATGTATAAACAACATCTGGGATCATTCGGTTGGCTTTTAAAAATGCCCCAATTTTCTTTGCTTGTTCTTGGCCGCCGACCACGAGCGGCAAATCTGTGCCTGCGCCAACGCGACGCGGTGTCTCTTCTGGCTCAAATGTATTGCCATGGCGGGCAACAATTAATTTTACGGTCATGCGGCTGCTCCCAACATTTTTTGCGCGCGTTCCAAATCTTCTGGACTATCAATGCCACCTAAGATGGGAATTTCGGCAGAAATTTCCAGGCACTGGATCGGAATACCGTTCTCAAGGAAACGAAGCTGTTCCAGCCCCTCCAATG
>DATCRN010000022.1:0-8364 GCA_036568945.1 Alphaproteobacteria bacterium
GCCGCAAACCCGCGAACACATTTTGCTCGCGCGCCAAGTGGGCGTGCCGGCTCTGGTCGTGTTCTTGAACAAATGCGACATGGTGGACGATGCTGAACTGATCGACCTCGTTGAAATGGAAGTTCGCGAACTCTTAAGCAAATACGACTTCCCAGGCGACAAGATCCCGATCATCCGCGGTTCTGCCGTCTGCGCTCTCGAAGGCAAACAGCCTGAGTTGGGCCATGATGCGATCCTCAAGTTGATGGCTGCTGTCGACGAAAATATTCCGACGCCGCAACGCCCGAAAGACAAGCCGTTCTTGATGCCGGTCGAGGACGTATTCTCGATCTCCGGTCGTGGTACGGTTATTACGGGCCGCGTCGAACAAGGTGTTTGCAAAGTCGGTGAAGAAATGGAAATCGTCGGTATTCGTCCGACGCAGAAAACGGTTCTGACCGGCGTTGAAATGTTCCGCAAATTGCTTGACCAAGGTGAAGCGGGCGACAACATCGGTGCTCTCTTGCGTGGTACGAAACGTGAAGACGTTGAGCGCGGCCAAGTGTTGTGCGCACCGGGCTCGATCACGCCGCACACGAAGTTCTCGGCCGAGACGTACATTCTCTCGAAAGAAGAGGGTGGCCGCCACACGCCGTTCTTTAACAAATACCGCCCTCAGTTCTACTTCCGTACGACGGACGTGACGGGCACGGTTGAACTGCCGAGCGGCACCGAGATGGTGATGCCGGGTGACAACGTGACCATTACGGTTGAACTGATCGCCCCGATCGCTATGGCAGAAGGTCTGCGCTTCGCTATTCGCGAAGGTGGCCGTACGGTTGGCGCCGGTGTTGTCGGCAAGATTATCGCTTAATATTAAGGCGTTATGCAAAGATTAAGCCCGGGGCGACCCGGGCTTTTTTCTTTTCAAAATTTGCTTTTTAATCATGAAATGAGCCACAAAAGCCGCATGATCAAACGCAACAGCGATTATTTAACGCGCCTATTGGACGGCAAGGCCCATCAGTTCGAGCATGAGCAATGCGGCTGGGTCGAAGTGCGCTATTTCCTTGAGAACGAATTTAAACTCGCTGTGTGTGCGACAGCAGATAACAAAGATCACGAACAAAATGCTGCCAATGCGCTATGGGCGGCGTATGTGAAACATCAAATTCCCACCTGGCGCAAAGCATTCGGTAAAGCGCTATCTCGTGTCGGGGGTGATGAAATCAATGATGAACCCGCGTTCGAAAATAAACCGCAGCGTATGCGCGATTTTGATACGGTGTGGCATCCGCACAAGAAAAAGGAAACCTATCACGGTCATCCAGTCGGCATCGAAATTCGCCGTGAAGGTTTGACCACACTCATCAAAATTTCCTTGATGGATGAATCGACTGGGTCGCCGTTCTTAAAACGTTTGGAAGTGCATATCCGTCAACAATTCCCAGGCCAGTTCGGTTTCAGCAAAATTCGCAACCCGATTGGGGAGCGCCTTGCATCCGAATTCCAAAGCAAAGCCCGGCGATTTACCGGCGCGCGTACCTTTAGCCAGCGTGCCAAGCAAACATTGCCGATTATTTTCGAGTGGAACGGGGTGGAGTTGATTACACGTGTGGAGGGTGCACGTGATTTGGCAGTGGCGCATTCTATTGCAGGCCATCAACGCAACATCACCGAATTCGAAGGCGAAGTGAAAAACATTTATTTGGCTGAAGCCTATCGCAACGGCAACGGTGTGGATTTGAAAAAGAGCCCACAAGTGGCCGGTTGGACGCACGCGCAGATCGACGAAATCAGCAATGCGATTTTGATGCAGGAACGACAAGCTTTGCTCGATTTCGCGCTTAACTTCTTTGATATGAAAGGCTTTAAAGATTGCGCTTTGCAACCTGTCCTTCATTCTAAATCACACCCAGAGATTATGGCGCTCCATAATGTATTCCAGCACGGCAGCGAAAAAGTCATTCCGGATGCTGTCCGTGAAGTGCGTAAAAATGACGCCTACGCGATCAATCAGGCTTTGAACCAAGAACGCCTACGCATCGATGCTGCGCGCTTAAGCGTTGCGGCCTAAAATATTCCCGCTACAATAGCTATATGACCGCTCATCATGAACGTGAATGCAAACTTGATGCATCGTCCGATGCTGTGATTACACGCGTCCAAGATTATGTTTTATCGCATCCCAAAATCTTCATGCCGGTGACCAAAGGCAGTTTACTGGGTGTCCCCAAATCCTTGAAATTTGCGACACCATTCGAAGTCACCGAGCCGCGTATTCGCCTGTATTGGGATGATGTCAATTTGACCGCGCAAAAAAACGGCATCGAAATCCGGCAGGAACCGCGCCCCAAAGGCGGCATCAAACAGATGGTCAAAGTGGCCGGCGGAGCGGGGCCGGCCAAGGGCGCCGTGATGGACCGTATGGAGCATAGCGCCAACCTCGATCATTTCGGCCTCGATTTCGATGAGATCAAAGATCCGGATCTGCGCCGCCATCTGAAGAAATTATTTGGCCGCAAAATTTTGAAGCCTGTGATCTGTATGGTCTCGCAACGGATGAAACTTAATTACCATCCCGGCGGCGACAAAAAGGTTTTGATCGAACTCGGCCTCGATGCGCCTTGCAAAGGCTATGTGTTTGATGGCTACAGCTGGAACAACCCGCAGATTGAACTGGAACTTGTGACAGGCACTAACACCAAAATTTTGGAACGCGAAGCCGCACTTCTTCAAAAACTGTTCAAATTGGCGCCGACCACATCCAGCAAACCGGCGGTTGGATTCAGACATTTGCAAACGCTGCTTGCCACACCGCAGGGTAAAAAGGCCTTTTCCGCACATAATGGCGGGGTTATTTGGTGGGATTCCAAGTAAAAAACAATAGAATCAAAAGCTTAAATAATTACCATATTAATATAATGCTAATGGTTTCGCTCTAGAATAGGGCGCATGAGCATTGCCGACGTCATCGACGCCATCGCATCCATCCAGCCGGGCGCTAAAAAGCCCCGCAGCAATGCCGGTTATGCAGACGCCAAAATGCGTCCGATGCCGATGAACCAGGACATTGTTGAAGATAATGAAATCATCAACATTCAGGATGAACAAGTCGAGCGCATCGAAACAATGCTGCGCGACATGGTCAAAAAAATGGCGCCGGATGTTTTCAACTGGTCGTCGCCTAAGCCCTGGGCTAAACGCGGTTGGCTTAGCCGACAGTTTGAACGTCTGGGCAATACGATTGAAAAAATTTCCGATGACTTACAAAAAAATAAAAGAGAATCTTTAAGTGATTTGGGTTGGAACATCTATTCGCTCAAAAGCAAATTTGACGACGCCTCCAAAAAAATAAAACCACGTTTAGCAGTCGTCTTAACCAACGAAGATTTTCCGAATGCAGGCATTTACACAGAATCAAAACCTGTCGTCATGGCCGTTAGCCGTGGATTGCTTAAAAATATTAAAAGCATGGATGAGCTTGCAGCCATTCTAATGCACGAAGTGGCGCACAAAGTTATCCGTCAAACACATATGAATAGACATATGCCCGGCTCAAAAGGCGAAGAATTTCTTGCCGATATTGAAGGTCTCGAAAGGGCTGCCAAAGCTGGTTTTAATCCTAAAGCAATCCTAGAATTTTGGAAAGAAAATGCACGCAGAGGTCATGCGCGCAGCTTTGTCGAAAGCGTATATGAAGCACATCCGGAACATGAAAACCGTTTAGCGATTTTAGAAACGAAGCTTGCGGACCATTCACTGTTCGGTCAAAAATTTACGCTTAATTTAGATCATACGACTGACGTGCCACAGGATATTGTGAATTTCACAGCACGAAAGGACAAATTGCATATCAGTCATGCCGATCGTCATCTGGCCGCTGACTATGAAGATCGTGACACGGTCGGAAAATTGCGCGCTTTGACCGATTGGGTAAAAACTTGGTCCGATACGCCTACCGAAAAAAGACAGGATATTTTAAAGGGCTTAGTTAATGGTGTCAGCGTCAGCAATTTTGATGCAACCTGCCATGAAGCCTTGGCGGCGTTAATGGACGCGCTGCATAGCAAACAACCCAAAGATATAGAATTGCAGGCTAATATTCTGGCCAATTTTGGAATTGGACTTTCATATGCAAAAAATCCGGAACCTCAGACCATGCCGGATGGTCAATTCCAAATGCGTTTTCCGCTGCCATCAGGTCCGCTCTACGCAATGGGTGAAGCGAGTGTGGACCTCATGCAAGCCTGCCAGAATTTTTTAGAGAGTGGGGAAGATTCCGGTATTGAAGCTAAGGCTAGAGCGTACTTGGTTGAATTTAACAGGCGCCCGCGATTTTTCAAAAATGACGCTGATTTCTTGCCGTATTATTATGAGCATATGCAAGACGCCATGTATGAGTACGGCCGTCTACCTGCTCAAGATCAGCAAGAGCGCCTCCAGAAAATCAGCAACCTTGCCTATAAATTCAAAGATAATCCGGTCGTACTAGAAGCCTTGTGGGTTTCACATGCGCACAAACCGGAATATTGGTGGCTTGTTCCCATTTCCATGTTGGAAATGTACAAAAAGCACAGCGGTATTACTAAGGAAGAACGCGATATGCTTAAGCATATCCGCGGCGAAGAAAAGACGCGCGAAGCGGTCATTAACGCAACCATCCAGTTGCGCCAAATCCGCAAACGGTTCGACGAATTACAAAAAACAGTGGACCTTGAAGGCAATTATGATGGTTGGCTTACGCGCGCGTTGCCGGATATCAAAGCTGAATTATCCTATAATCATCCAAAAGAATTGGCGAAAGGTTACCCCAATAGCCAAGCGATAACCGATTATTTCGATAGGCATCTGGCCAATCCAAATCCTGATCCGTTGGTCCTAAAACGCTTGAGCAGTTTTTTGAAAGATATTTTTTTACCCGCGATGGATTTACGCAAGGCCGAGCATCTAAAATCGGAATCAAATACCAGTTATTTATTTTACGCTTCTGATAAACGCAAGCAGGTCGCATTGGCCGACGATCATCCACTTTTGCGTCTGATCGCAACAGAAGGCCGACATGTTCTAAATCGTGACGAAATGCTGCAAGGCATGACGTTCTTCATGGTTAATGCCGATAGGCTTATGTATGTTGAACCGTACCTGCCGGCTCCGGCAACGTTAAAAGAATTTTTGGAAAATCAGGAAAAGAGCGGTCTTGATGCCAAGATGCCGCTGGGTTACTCGTATGCGCGCGAAATTTTCCGCCGCCTCTCGTCCCAAACGGATATGCGCGTTTTTTCAGAAGATTTTTGGGCCTTGACGATAGCAGGCAAGAAAAAAGACGACGATCATTTAGTCTTTTTCACGAGCCGCTCGGGTTACGAAGACGCCTATAAAGCGGGGCATGATGTGGATGCCATTAGTGCGACCCTATTTAAGGCACCTTACGACGATTCAAAATACTTTGCCGATCATTTAGGCGAGCAATTTAAGGGTAAATCTTCCTACCAGATCATTTCGGCTTATATGTATTTGGCCGATCATAACCACTTTCCCACCAATCAACATCGGGCCGATATGGGCCAGGCCGTGTTGAAACACATCACAAGCAATGAGGATTCATTCCGTCAAAGTTATTTGGCATGGGGTATGCTGACCCGAGATAAGGCACACCCATTGGGCGATCTTATCTTTCGTGATCAACTTGTCGACCTTTACGTCAGAAAAATTGTTGAGCAACACGACAAAGAAAGCTTCTTAACCAAGCACAGCTACCTGGAAACCCAGACAAACGATATTTTCCGCAGCACATCCGAGCGCGATCGGCCTGTCATTTTGGATAAATTGGCTGATGCCTTGGAAATTCAACCTAAACAAGCGGTTTATTTCGATCGTCAGCGTAAGGCTGGACTAACCGAGGTTTTGGCCGTTCATGTTGGTATCGCATCTTTAGAAGATATTATGAAGCAGATCGTCACCGATCCGACGCAGCAGAGGTTGATGTTGGATTTCTTGGCCGATGGAAAAAGAGAAGACCGCGATGCATTGGTCCCCTTCATGATGACCCAATATGCTCGCATGCGGGAAAACCGATTTGGTGTCAAAATAGCTTTCCGCGAAGAACAAGCGGCCTTGCAACTTGATGACATTCGTCTGCATTACAGATCCATGGGAATCGAAGGCCGCGCCGCCATTCTGGCAGTCTTGCTTATTCCGGGCGCGCACCGCGTCGATCAGGCCAAATACGATGAAGAAATGGCTAAGGCTTTTGAATATGTGCTCGGTCGTCTTATCCCACCTAATTCTCCGAACGGGGATCAAATCCGCAGTTTCATGAAAAGCTATTTGGGTGCATCTGAAAACTTCGAGCGCGTTCCTTTGCTGGCCGGACTGATGGCCGCACAAGAAGATCGCGGACATGATGTGGGTAATTTCAGCATCGGCAAGATGATGGCCAATATTTTACCTAGGCTTGGTCCAGCCTACGTAAAATTGGGTCAAAGCATTCATTCGCACCCCGCGTGCCCGCCGGATCTGCGCGAGGATCTGTCGATCTTGAAAGGGCACGCTGTGCATGAACCGCGTTGGCTTTTACTTGAACGTATTAAGGACACGTTATCGCCGCAGGTCTTTAATAGCATTTCACATTTCGGCCAGGTGTTGGGATCGGCCTCCTTTAATACTGCAATCGAAGTTAAGGTCGGTTTCCAAAAACGTGTTCTGTTGCTTGAGCATCCCTATGCGATGGCGCGCGCCAATAAAGGGTTCAATACCATGACAAAAACGGTCACCGATTGGGATGACCCGTTGATGAATGCGCATAAAGACGTCGTGTTGGACATGGTAAAAGAGGGACAGAAATTATCGGTGCTGGAAACCGATCATGCATCGGGAGACATTCAGTATCAGCACGCGCAAAGCGCTTATAAAGATTTTAGCATTCATATTAAGGATGGCGTGCGTAGCGTTAAAATCGATCTTGATCCAGTACCATGCTACGAATCTGGTGAGGGCTGGCGCATCATCGGCCTTGCCGAAGGCCAGCATTTTGAAGATATGCCCGATGGTGATCCAGACAAACGCCTGCTTGCCAAAGGATACCTGGCATTTGAATTGCACCGCATTGCCTCCGGCCAAGTTTTTGATTGTGACCGTCACGGACAGCAGCTCAAATACACCAAAGATAAAAAAGGAAATTATACATTCGGTCTGTATGATTTTGGCGGCATGAGTATGGAGCCGGCAACGCAAGACGAAACCAAGGCCCTTGTGCGCGTCGCGATGAATTTGGCGCAAGCGATTCAAACCGGTGATGGCAACGGCGATCTAGGGGCATTGATGACGCAGGCAGTCAATGACGCAGACGCAAGTGTAAAACCCTATCTATCGCGCGTGCGAAAATCGTGGCTAGCCTTGCAGGATTTTGCCAAGCATCTGGAGCCCAAAGATTATCTGGATGTGGCCGATTCAATTTTGGCGGCACCAATGGCAAAATCCGCCTTGCAGGAAATGGTAACAGCGGGCATGCAGTTGACCGGTCAGTTGCCGCCAGGCCAGGCTGCTGACGTTAATGCGATGATGGCGGTGAACGCATCGCAAATTATGGGTATGATTGGCGATTCCTTAAAGCGCGGGAACGACGCGCCGATCACCTTTAAACGCCAGGGACGCAAGGTTCAGCCTGGCTTTGGCGCCAAATTGGTCCAAAACCAAATCCGCAAGGAAGTCCGGTCGCGTACCGCGCAAATGAACCTATAAAAACCCTCTGGCGTTTTACCCTCGGTTTTGCTTATAGTGCCGCTATTCCAACCGGAATAGGGGTATAGCTCAGCTGGTAGAGCGACGGTCTCCAAAACCGTAGGTCGAGGGTTCGAACCCTTCTGCCCCTGCCATTTCCTGCTAACTTATTGATATTATTGCATAATTTGTTCTGATTTTCAGAACAAAAACGGTCGTGTTTTCGCACTTTCTTTTTAATTGCCTAGGGTTAGTCAGGTTCTGACGATAACTACTTGGGGTTGATAGAATGACGAATGAGAAAAACGCTCAAGCTTATTTCGACGCGGTCGTTGACGACATGAAAGATTTGTATCGAGATGAGGGCGGGATTTCTGACGCTGAAGCACGAGAAGCAGCACAGAATTTGATAGGCTTATGCCGTACTTTACTGAAGATCAAATGTAAACAAAATGCCAAGCTATGAACATAAACAGTTGGTTGAACAGATAGTTCGTTTAGATACGCCACCATCTGATCCTGTCAAATTTTCAAAATGGATAGAAGCAGAGCAGCATCTAGCTTTGTTAAGTACAAATACGAACGTCAAAGAAATTATTGTTTATGGTGCAGGTGAATATTCCTTTATCCATTCAATAGTAGTGCCTAACAAATTACTTTCTC
>DATCRN010000023.1:0-12119 GCA_036568945.1 Alphaproteobacteria bacterium
CACCCGCTTTAAGACCTGCGCGGCCTTCGCTTAAGGCGCTTGCATGATACTGAATGCCTGTTTGAGAAATTGTTTTGAACGCAAGACGCCGCATCGCGCGGAATTGCATCAACGCCGGCAGTGCCGTTGGGAAAACCCAGCCCCGGAAAATGCGTGATAACGTATTGCGGCCCGTAACGGCTTGGAAAGCGCGGTCCGTTGTTTTCACCAGCACTTCGGCAAAGGCATGCCGCTCCGCATGATATGTATCAAGCAGTACATCCGACGCGCCACGCAATGTGGCTGCGATCTTCCATCCCAAATTTATTGCATCGCCGATGCCCGTGTTCATACCTTGCCCGCCTGCGGGGCTATGAATATGCGCAGCATCGCCCAGTAAGAATGCGCGCCCATGGCGAAATTGTTCAGTGACGCGATGATGCACGTGATAGGTCGAAAACCAATGAACATGCGTCACATCAAGCGGCGTGTTCTCATGCACTTGCGCTGCCACATCATCGAAAATGATTTGATCGGCGGGCTTTTGGATATCTTGCGGCACGACGCCGATGAGACGGAAACGATTCTTTTGCGGCAGCGGCAATGCCAATAAAAATCCGCGGCCTTGAATGAAAATATAAAATTCATCACTATGCGCGACGCTCGTCGCATCTACGTCCGCTACGTAAAACATATCTTCATATGTGCCACCGGGAAAACCTGCGCCTAAGCTGTTGCGTACTTTGCTATGCGCACCATCACAACCGCAAATATATTTGGCATGAATGACTTCCCCATCTTCCAATGTGGCGGTGATACCAGTTTTGTTCTG
The DNA here is from genome assembly GCA_036568945.1 of Alphaproteobacteria bacterium. Lineage (GTDB taxonomy): Bacteria > Pseudomonadota > Alphaproteobacteria > Micavibrionales > UBA1664 > UBA6145. Next base: position 812 of record DATCRN010000023.1, read on the forward strand.
CGTGAAAGATTGCAGCGCCCTTGGCCGCTCCACCTGCGTATGCAAATGGCTGATTAATAGGCGTTCATGCGCATCTTGCGGGTACATCAGCACATAAGGATGTGGGCTTAAATCGCTGCCTATATCGCCGAAACGAATAATCCCGCGCTTTTTTCCTTCATGCCAAATTGTCGGTGTATCCAGCTTTAAGCCCGCTGCAACAACTTCGCTGCCAAATCCAAACTGGTCGTAAAACTCCAGCGTGCGGGCAGCCACGGCAATTGCGCGTGATGCCGTACCAGGCTCCGCCGCCGCATCGATAATGCGAAAGGGAATGCCGGATTTTTCAAGCGCGATAGCCAGGGCAAGTCCCGTAGGTCCCGCCCCGACAATCAGCACATCCGTATCCATGATTTAAGCAGCTGCCTTCGCGGCTTGAGAAAGCGCTTGTTCGTATGCCCAATCCAACCAGGGCACCAATGCCTTCATGTCGGCATTTTCAACCGTAGCACCACCCCAAATGCGCAGGCCTGCCGGCGCATCACGGTAAGACCCGATATCGTAGGCAACCTTTTCATCCTCAAGCAGTTTTGCGAGCGATTTGAGCACGGCAGTTTGCGCATCTTCAGCCAACGACGTAAACCCCTTGTCTTTCACTTTGAGGCAGATCGATGTGCGTGAGCGGGATTCGCTGTCTTCTGCAAGGAATGCAACCCAATCTGATGCGTCTACCCATTTCGTCAGCGTATTCAAATTGTCTTTGGATCGTTGGATCAAGATTTTTAATCCGCCGATTTCTTCCGCCCATTTTAAGCTGTCCAGGCAATCTTCAACGGCTAACATCGATGGCGTATTGATTGTAGCGCCTTCGAATAAATCAACGGTAAGTTTACCACCCGAAGTCATGCGGAAGATTTTTGGGAGCGGCCACGCGGGTTTATAGCTTTCCAAGCGTGCCACTGCGCGTGGGGACAGCACCAACATGCCGTGTGCCCCTTCACCGCCAAGCACTTTTTGCCACGACCAGGTCGTGACATCGAGCTTTTCCCACGGCAAATCGTATGCGAATACGGCAGACGTCGCATCGCAAATGGTCAGACCTTCACGATCATCAGAAATCCAATTGCCGTCAGGTACACATACGCCGGATGTCGTACCATTCCACGTAAAGATGACATCGCGGTTTGGATCGACTTGTTTCAAATCGGGCAATTGGCCGTAATCAGCCTTGAATTCACGCACATCTTTGAGCTTGAGTTGTCCGGTAATGTCCTTGGCCCACCCTTCGCCAAAGGATTCCCAGGACAAGACATCAACACCGCGCGCGCCCAAAAGCGACCATAATGCCATCTCCACAGCGCCTGTGTCAGATGCGGGTACGATTGCGATTTTGTAATCATTGGGAATGCCAAGAACGGCGCGATGACGGTCAATTACCTCTTTGAGTTTCTTTTTGCCGCCGGAGGCGCGGTGAGAACGGCCGACAAATGCACCTTTTAGGGCCTCCAGGGACCATCCTGGGCGCTTGGCACATGGGCCGCTTGAGAATTGGGGGCTTACAGGTTTTGTATCTGGCTTCGTTGTCATGGCGGTCTAAACCCTTTATTTTGATGTGATGTCCTACGTCATCACAATTGTTGCACCGCAAGCAAGCCCCTTTTTTGCGGATGAACCGATCCGGTTCCTGCAAGACCAAGGCTTAAAGATCGATCGCATCGATTTTTTGGCACGTGATCGCGCTGTTGATATAGGTGCAAGCGCGCCTGTGCCCAGGGCGCACATGGATCAGATCCGCGACAAGTTCCACCTCGATATTTTTTGTCAGCACCGCGATACGCGCGCCAAAAAACTTTTCTTCGCCGATATGGATGCGACGATGGTGGTTGAGGAAACGTTGGACGAGCTCGCAGGCTATGCCGGCATCAAAGATCAAATCGCTGCAATTACCGTACGCGCAATGTCGGGTGAACTTGATTTTCATGCGGCGCTGCACGAGCGTGTCGGTCTTTTAAAAGGTTTGCCTGAAAAGGCGCTTTTTCAAACACATGAACGAACGACGTTTTCACCTGGGGCGCAAAATCTTTTAAGCACGTTAAAATCGCGCGGACTTTATTGCGTGCTGGTCTCCGGCGGATTTACTTATTTTACTACCAAAGTGGCGGAATCGCTAGGTTTTGACGAACACCATGGAAATACGCTCATCCTTGAAGATGGGGAGCTAACCGGCACTGTTGGTCAGCCTGTCTTGGATAAAATGTTCAAACAAAAATGTTTGTTTGAAACGGCGGAACGTATGGGCATAGCGCTTACCGAGACCGTTGCGATTGGAGATGGAGCCAATGATTTGCCGATGTTGCAAGCGGCAGGTTTTGGTGTCGGCTGGCGCAGCAAACAAGTGCTGCGTGATGCGCTTGATAACCACATTTTATTCGGCGGGCTTGATACGCTCACCTATGCGCTTGGCATACATAAGCCTTAGCGCTTGCCCCAAATTTCATTCAAGCGCAGGTCCTGTCCGCATCGACCGCGATAAAAATCGTATCTCAGCGGATTTTTTTTGTAATAACGCTGATGATACTCTTCTGCCGCATAAAACGGCATTTTAGGCAGGATTTGTGTGGCAATCGCGCGACCGCCAAAACGCTCGTCATCTGCCTCCATCAGCATTTTAGAATCCTCGGCCTTTTGTTTTTCTTCCGCTGTGCCATAGAAAATCACCGTGCGATATCGGAATCCTTTATCGCAAAATTGACCTTCTGCATCGACCGGGTCGATATTGTGCCAGTAAATATTGAGGAGTTTGTCGTAGCTGATTTTAGTAGGATCGTAAGTCACTTCCACTGCTTCATAGTGACCTGTATCACCTTCGCCTACACGCATGTAACTCGGATTGGAGATCGTACCGCCGGAAAACCCGACCTTTGTATCCAGCACACCCTTTTTGCCATCGAAGGCTTTTTGCATCGACCAAAAACATCCGCCTGCGAAGACGGCCTTGGCTTCTTTGGGCGCAACGTCCACCGCCCAAACAACAGACGGCAACAAAACCAAAAGAAAGACGATTAAAAAGCGCATGATTTTTTGTACGCCTGATCCGCGGGAAAAAGAAAGCAAAGAAAAAGGGCGGACATTGCTGCCCGCCCAAATTCTTTTTCTAAATCCGTAAGGATTAGAAGTTCAACTGCGTACCCAAGGTAACTTGCGTACCGTCGTTGTCTTGAGCAGCAACACCACCGGCATTTTCAGCGTCTTGCCACTGAACAGCGCCGCGGAACGTCATGCCCGGACCCCATTCGTAGATAACGCCAGCTGTCCAACGATCGATTTCTTCGTCTTCAGCACCGAAGCCAGCAACGCCGTCATCGGTTTCGCGCGTCAAGTAGGACAGACCCAGTTTGTAGGGGCCCGTCGTGTAGTCAACGCCTGCGACCCAGATGTTGGTGTCAGCATCAGCAGCTGCCGGATCTTGACCATTGTTGGTCGTGATGTAAGCAGCACCGAGACCGAATGCGCCCCAACCGAGGGTTGCGCCAACGTTCCAGGTATCCAGATCATCGTCGCCTGCAGCTTCGATTTCGTCATCAGCCGTGGAATAACCAGCGCCAATTGCGAGATCGACCGCATCGAAGGAACCTTCGTAGCGAGCAGCGATTTCCCATGCGTTGCCGAAGTCGCCTGCGTCATCAGAGAAGACAGCAGCGGTCGTGCCACCAAGGTCAGCGTCACCGCCAACAACCGTAACACCATTCAGCGTCGTGCCAGCGCCGTTAAGCGTAGGCGTGTAGGAAACACCAGCTTGGAAGCCGTTGAACACAGGGGTGATGTAGGTGATTTTGTTAGCATAGTTGGTGTCGTCATGAGCGTAGTCAATCGTACCACCAACAGACGTTGCGCCAACGCCGCCAACGAACGTGCCAATATCCGGACGGATACCGTCAACTTTATCGTCAGCAGAAGGAGCAGCAACTTGCAACAGGTAAGCAATACCGTCTTCTTCACCGAAGTTTACGCGGCCCCAGGACGAGGACAGGTAAAGATAGGATTCTTCAACCGTAGCACCACCGTCAGCGCGGTCGGCCAGCAGTTCCATGTGGGCACCGGCAGTGATGCCGTTGTCCAGAGCGACTTCACCAGACAGGTGAACTTCCGTATCTTTGCGGAAGTCGAAATCGCGCAGTTCGTCAGAAGCAGCAGCTGTATCAGCGTCTTCTTGATCCGTGTACACAGCGTAACCGCTGATGTAACCACCAACGCCCAATTGCAGTGCAGGCTCGTCAGCGCGTGCCGGAGCGGCAGCGACGAGAGCGAGCGCAGCGAGAGCAGCGGTGCTCATAAGAATGTTTTTCATTTGTATTCCTCCATAAACCCTTGTGGGGTTATTTTTGAAAACCCCAGGTCAACCTGAGGCACCGGGGAAGAAAATCTCAAATAAGGGTGTGGGGGTCAACAAAAGGGCCGGTTAGGGCCAAGCACTTTTTTGGGCGCTGTTGCAATTTTGCAACATCGAAGCCGTATGATGGCCTTATCTATGCCACAGCTTAGCCGTCACTGCCAGCCCTTAAAGGCTTGAGAAACCTGAATTTCAGTGCTAAGTACCCTGATATTCAAGATTTGGAGTTGTCTAAATGTTTAAGATTGTTGTCCTAGCCGCTTTATTGGCTTTTTCCGGCCTTTTGGCCGCCTGCAGCGGTGTCGAGTCGGAAGCCAAGTATCCAACTGGCCTTGAGCGCGCTGCAACTGGCGGTGATAATATTTATGAAAAGCCGAAAAGCATTTTCGGTGAAGAAGGTCTGACGATCCTGGGGGGCAAAGCCAACCAATCGACCGATGTTATTACGGTAAACTCCTATCTCTGGCGTGCTTCGCTTGATACCGTGTCCTTTATGCCCCTGGCGACCGTCGATCCGTTCGGTGGCGTGATCCTGACCGATTGGTATGCTAACCCGGATGCTCCCGGCGAACGGTACAAGCTCAATATTTTCGTAATGGGCGGGCAGCTGCGTTCGGACGGCGTCAAAGTGTCTATGTTCAAACAGCGTAACGGCAAGGATGTGGCGGTATCGGATGCCGATAATCGCGCGATCGAGGACGCCATTTTAACGCGCGCTCGCGAACTCCGCGTCGCGAAAACCCTCGAAGAAGACTAAGAAACAGCCCTCGGCAAAAACCGGGGGATTTTCTTGGGAACCTAGCAGCCTTCCGCCTGTTGGCGGGACATGCGTAAATATCTCGTCCTTTTAAGCCTTATCCTGTGCCTCGGCGGCTCGGCTGTGCTGGCCGCCCCGCAGCCTATTGAGGATGTGCGGGATGTGAAGCGCCCCCCCACCACGCGCGCCATTGTGACCCTAAGCCAAGATAGAGGCGATATGCGCGCGCTTATGTTCGGCAACGTTCATAGTTTAAAATCCTGCTTAGGTCTTGCAGTGGCTGCCACCAAACAAGGATGGAAAGAATCCTCTGCCACTTGCCTCGACCCTCAAGGCCGGGCTGTTGCCGCCTATTTCTGCGATAAGAAAAAAGACGCCACACGCTGTCGTATCGGGCTTCCGGAACTTTGATACAAAACTGAAGCAAAATTCTACTGGAACATGGAACTCTTTATTCCAGTTGGATTGGTATGCGCACGCTGATCTTCATATCCGTGTTTTTACCGTTTTATCTGCTCACCATTTCGGTAGACGCAAGGCCGGTAGATGCATATCTCACCTCTCAAGCCCTTGAGACGCCGCTTTGTGCGACATCCGATCAGCCTTATTGCTAAGCAAACCTTGACGATTTCAGCCCTTTAGAGGATGAATAGCGCTCTAACAAAGGGTAATCATGGCTGAGCGTTACAATATCAAGGAAACCGAAAAGAAATGGCGCGACATTTGGACCGCGCAAAAAACCTTTGAGGTCACGGAAGTTACAAGCAAACCGAAATCTTACGTGCTCGCGATGCTTCCCTATCCATCGGGCCGCATCCATGTCGGCCATGTGCGCAATTACACCCTATCTGACGTCGTTGCTCGTTATAAGAAAGCCAAAGGTTTTAACGTCTTAAATCCCATGGGTTGGGATGCGCTGGGCTTACCTGCCGAAAACGCAGCAATGGAACGTGGGGTTCACCCGCAAGATTGGACCTACAGCAACATCGACCAGATGAAAAAACAGCTTTTGTCGATGGGCCTTGCGATCGACTGGTCGCGCGAGGTCGCCACATGCGCGCCGGAATATTACAAACATGAACAATCCATGTTTATTTCGTTCTACAAAGCGGGCCTCGCCTATCGCCGTGAATCGATGGTGAATTGGGACCCGATTGAAAACACCGTGCTTGCCAACGAACAAGTCGTAGACGGTAAAGGGTGGCGTTCCGGCGCGCCCGTCGAACGCCGCAAACTCAACCAATGGTTCTTCCGCATCACCAAATACGCCGATGAATTGTTAGAGGGTCTTAAAACCCTCGACCGCTGGCCTGAAAAGGTCCGCATCATGCAGGAAAACTGGATCGGCAAATCGCAAGGCCTGCAATTTACGTTTGATATCGTGGGTCGCGATGAAAAATTGGATGTGTTCACAACACGCCCAGACACGCTGTATGGTTCATCGTTTGCTGCAATAGCGCCGGATCATCCGCTATCTAAAACCTTAGGCGCGGATAAGCCCGGTTATGCCGATTTCATCAAGCAATGCCAGGCCGGCGGCACGTCGGAAGCCGCGATCGAACAGGCCGAAAAAATCGGTTTCGATACGGGTGCCAAAGTGCAGCATCCGTTCGATCCATCCATTCAATTGCCAATCTATATCGCCAACTTCATTTTGATGGATTACGGCACCGGCGGTATCTTTGGCTGCCCAGGCCACGACCAGCGCGACCATGATTTTGCGACCAAATACAAACTGCCGATCTACCAAGTGGTCGCCCCCGAAAATGGCGAAAAAGTCGACATTCAAAAAGAACCTTATGTCGGCCCTGGCAAAATGGTGAATAGCCGCGAATTCGATGGGATGGAGATCGAAGCTGCCAAGTCCGCCGCTATTGCAAAAATGGAAAATCTTGGCCGTGGCAAAGGCGTTACGCAATACCGCCTGCGCGATTGGGGCGTTTCCCGCCAGCGTTATTGGGGCTGCCCAGTGCCCATGATCCACTGCGAAGTGTGCGGTATTGTGCCTGTGCCTGAAAAAGACCTGCCGGTAAAATTACCTTACGACATTAATTACGATGCGCCCGGCAACCCGCTCGATCGTCATCCGACCTGGAAACACACGACCTGCCCGCAATGCGGCAAAGCCGCCACGCGCGAAACCGATACCTGCGATACGTTCTTTGAATCGTCCTGGTATTTCCTGCGTTATCTCGATCCGAAAAACACTGAGCGCGGTTTTTCCGATGCCAAATCCAAATACTGGATGGCCGTCGATCAATATATCGGCGGTGTCGAACATGCCGTCCTGCACCTACTTTATTCCCGCTTCTTCATGCGCGCGCTTCGCGATTGCGGCTACGCTGTGCCAGATGAGCCGTTTGCGGGCCTTTTCACCCAAGGCATGGTCACGCACGCAACCTACAAGGACAAAGACGGCAAATGGGTTTTCCCGGCGGAAGTCACCGTGACGCCGGATGGCAAAGCCACACTTACCAGCGACGGTTCACCGATCACCATCGGCCGTATTGAGAAAATGTCGAAATCCAAAAAGAACGTGATCGACCCAGAAGATATTCTGGAGACGTATGGCGCTGACGCAGCCCGTCTGTTCATTCTATCGGATTCCCCGCCGGAGCGTGATTTGGAATGGACCGAAGGCGGTATCGAAGGCGCCTGGCGTTTCATCAACAAACTCGACCGTATGCTGCAAGATGACAAAGGAAATCTAAATAACGCAGCAAAACCCGGATCGTTTTCGGACGCTGCAAGCGATTTGCGCCGCAAATCCCACTCGACGATCGCCGGTGTGGCCAAAGACATCGACAATTTTGCGATGAACAAAGCCGTCGCTAAAATCCGCGAGCTTTCCAATGCGATTGACGGCTTTAACCCCAAAGACGATGCCGATAAATGGGCCTTGAATGAGGCCTGGTCGATGCTGCTTGCCGCCGCCAACCCAATGATCCCGCATTTAACGGAAGAACTTTGGGAGCAAATCGGCAACAAAACCCTGCTGGCCAACACAGCCTGGCCGAAGGTTGAGGAGGCCCTACTGGCATCCGATACCGCGACCATCGCCGTCCAAGTGAATGGAAAACTCCGCGCCACGATCACGCTGCCCAAAGGCGCCGATCAAAAAACTGCGGAAGAAGCGGCTATGGCTGAAGAAGGCGTGAAACGCGCGATCACGGGCCTGTCGGTCAAAAAGGTCATTGTCGTCCCCGACCGTATCGTGAACATCGTGGCGGCCGCTTGATCCTAGTAGCCTATCGTTCGGTGCGCACGCCTTTGAATTTGCCATCGTCGGATTTTTGATCCATGAAACGGCCACTTGCGCCGTCGCGCTTGGTCATGCGACCGGTGAGGCCGCTCTCGGTTTGCGAACGATCGCGCACCGCGCCATTGCGGTGATCGTCGCCGGAAGGTTTGTTGGTTGCCATTGTAGTTCTCCTTATTGTGAACTTAATCAACAGCTTCCGAGTCGGGTTCCAAATAACTTGACGGAAAATGGAAGGCCGCGTTATCTCTGTCTTAGCCGCTTTGTAACAATGGAGGCGCGGCGCCTCCCGGACCTTCCCTTTATCCGTTAAAACAAGGAGCTGTCAGTGACTATCTTTTCAAACGCTTATGCGGGCGATTCCGCATTTTTCTCCTTAAATCGAATGGCTATGCGGCGCGGTAAAGTCGCCTAAGGCGTATGAGCCAGCACTTTGCCGCAGCCAAGAGGAAGCAGCGTTTCTGCGCTTCCCGCTTTCATTCATTTTCGCGAAATTTTAAGGAGAAGTGCCATGAGCAAACACTCATATTCAGTGATCAATATCAACGATTGTACCGACGATACGCAGGGCGCGCTTGCGCCTGCAAAAATCAAAGTGGCGTTTGAACGCCATGCCGAACATGACGGCGTGCGCCTAAGCGGTGTAAGCCACGTGGGCATCGAAAAATATAATACCTACGATCTAGCATTTAAATTCGCGGACTTGGCGGCTGGTCTGCCGGACCCGGAACATGTGATTTTCGAAATCAACACAGCGCCTGCCGGCAGCCGCGGATCTTTTGTGATCGGACGCCTTAGAAACGGCGCGATTTTCGGCGGCACGGCAGGCGGACATTGCCTATCTTTGGTGCGATCTCAGATTGCAGAAATTTTTTATCTGCAAAGCACCAACAAAAAGGCTGAGAATTTTAGATCCTACAAAGTTCTGCCCAAAGCTCTTGTTAAATTCGCTGCAGGCAAGCTTAAAAGCAAACATTTGGGCTCGGTTAAGGACCTCGCTGATGTCGCCCCGTTATTGCGGCATTCCATCGCGGGTGCCGTCGATAATTTCGGCAATATCAAACTGGCCCTGACCTTCGGTGATGCGCATAAACTTGGACGTGCCTGGGATCTCCATAAAAGTAAGCCCATTCGCTCGGATCAAGATTTTAACCCGCTGAATGCGACTTTTTCCTTTAGCGAAACACCGCACGAAAGCGACCTGCATACCGCGCGCGTGGTCCCTGGTATGTTTGCTGGATCGACGGGAGAGTTGGTGTTGTCCCTAACCTCATCCTCCGAAATCTGGAACGAGGTCGGAGAGCTTGCTCCGGTCGCCCAAGTGGCACGGATCAGCGATGATGTCGGTATTCCATTGCCCAAGCCTGGAGCACCGTTCCATTTGGCTTTGGCCAATTGACAGGTCCCACCCTTATCCCTAGCGTTAGGGCATGATCATCCGTGCCCTTTCGCTTCTTTTTGTTCTTTTGCTAGCTGCTTGCGGCCTTACGCCTGTGTACGGCGATTATTCTGATGCAACCAAAGGCAGCGCGACGTCCGCCAATTTGTCGTCCATTTATATCGACAATATTCCGGACCGTACTGGCCAACGCCTCAAGAACCTGCTGATGGATCATATGTATAAAAATGGCCGTCCTGGTCCGTCGGCCAAATACCGGCTGCAAATTGCAAGCGTGACCGAAAGCATTTACGGCCTAGGTATTGCCAAAGACGCAACCGCCACGCGCTCGCAAATCAAACTTTCGACCTCTATGTCCTTGTTTGATGTGGGCACGGGCGAACGCCTGATGACGCGTAATGTTCGCGCGGTATCGTCCTTCAATACGCTTGCCAGCCAATACACGACCTTGGTGACCGAAGAAGACGCACGCACGCAAACGATCGAAGATTTGGCGCGCCAAGTCGAAACCCAGTTGGAGCTTTATTTTGCCAATCCATCCGCCTTCCCGTCACAAGAGGAAATCGATGCCAAAAAGGCAGCCGAACTTGAGCGCGGCGCGGTCATCAACCGACAGGATGTGGACTGGACAGACCGCGGGGATTTGATGAATCCCAACGATGATTAAGCTGGAACAATGAAACTTACCTATCGCGATATCGATGCCTTTGTGGCCAAACCGGACCCAAAGGCGCGTGTAGTCCTTGTTTACGGACCTGATCAAGGTCTTGTGACGGAACGCACCAATGCGATTGCAAAAACTCAAGTGCCAGATCTGACCGATCCGTTTAACGTCGCGATTTTAACCGCCGACCAACTTTTATCCGATCCCGCGCGCCTGAATGACGAGGCCTTTGCGCAATCCCTGATGGGCGGGAACCGTCTGGTCATGATCAAAGACGGCGCCGATGCACTATCGCCCTTGATAAAGGAATATCTGGCCAACCCATCCAACGACACGCTCGTGATGATCGAGGCGGGCGAGCTTGGCACCAAATCATCGCTTCGTGCATTGGCCGAAAAGGTCGCCAATGGAGCGGCCGTTCCTTGCTACGTCGAAGACGCGCGTGATTTGGCGCGTTTCATTCAAGATCGTGCGCGTGAAGAAGGTCTTGCGATCGACCGCGATGCCTTAAGCACGTTATCTGACTCTCTCGTAGGCGACCGTGCCGTAGCACGCTCTGAATTTGAAAAGATCATCACCTACAAATGGGGGGATCCCGATAAAACCATCCGTATTGCGGATGTCGAGGCGTGCGGCGGTGATGTGCGCACCCGCACGTTTGATGAACTCATTCATGCGGTCGGTCTTGGCAATACCGGACAAATGGCCGCGTCTTTGTCGACGCTCGCGCAAGAAAATACACCCGCCGTTGCCATTCTGCGTGCGATGCAATCGCATTTCCGCCGCCTGCAACAAGTGCATTTGAAATTAGCGGACGGCATGGACGCCAAATCGGCAATGAAAACGCTTAACCCGCCGGT
>DATCRN010000024.1:0-12786 GCA_036568945.1 Alphaproteobacteria bacterium
AGTGTGGTTTGCGGCCCTCTGCTTCATATTTCGCTTTTTGTTCATCCGTCAAAGACAGCGCGGCACGGTCGTACATTGGAGGCACTTTACGTGATAGTTGTACTTTGCGCTTAAGTTCCAATTCTTCGGGCGTCTCGTAGCAAGGATAGAGACGGCCCGCGTCTTTGAGTTTTTGAATGCATTCAGCATAGCGGTCTGAGCGATGACGCTGATGCACATAATCATCCCATGTAATACCAAGCCAGGTTAGATCGCGTTTGATCGCTTCGGTTAATTCATCTTTGGATCGCTCCAAATCTGTATCGTCGATACGTAGCAGCATCCAACCTTGGCGGCTTTGCGCATAAAGCCAGCAAACAATAGCGGTGCGGACGTTACCGACATGCATGCGGCCGGTAGGCGATGGGGCAAAACGAAGACGAACAGACATTCTTTAAATCCTTGTAAAGCCAGGCTTTTAGCTGGTTTTTCGAGGTTGCTCAAGCTTCACGTTAAAGTGGCGCTCATCCAAGCCCGGTTTAAAGCCGTTTGTGATCGGATAACGGCGGTCACGGCCAAAGGCGCGGCTGGTAATCTTAACCCCCGGAGCGGCCTGGCGACGCTTATATTCGGCTCTATCCAGCATGGACCAGACACGCTGGACCGTTTCCGGATTATGCCCACGGGCGATCAGTTCCGTGCGGCGAAGCTCATATTCAATTAGGCCTTCCAAAATGTCATCGAGGACATCATAAGGCGGCAGAGAATCTTGGTCTGTTTGATTGTCTTTAAGCTCCGCGGAAGGCGCGCGGGTAATAATGCGCTCCGGAATCACTGCGCCACCTGGACGTTTATTGATCCATTCGCAGATTGCATAGACTTGCGTTTTATAAAGATCTTTCAAAACGGCATAACCGCCGCACATGTCGCCATACAGCGTAGCATAACCGACGGCCATTTCGGATTTGTTCCCAGTCGATAAGACCATTGCGCCCGTCGCATTCGAAATGCTCATCAGCAAAAGGCCCCGCAAACGCGATTGAATATTTTCTGGTGTTACGCCGGCTTTAGCGCGCGACCCAAGCATCTTATCAAAACAATCCATGCCAGGCTGAATCGAAATCGTTTCATATGCGCAACCTAAATTCTTCGCGAGTGCCGCCGCGTCATCAAGCGAGATTTGCGCGGTATAGGGCGATGGCATCATGACGCAACGGACCTTATCCGCACCAAGCGCTTCCGCAGCGATCACGGCGACAATAGCTGAATCCACACCACCGGATAGGCCCAGTACCACGCCTGGGAATCCGTTTTTAGTAACATAATCATGCAGGCCGAGCTTGAGCGCTTCATAAATGCTTTCTTCATGTCCAGGCCAAGTGGCATCTTTTTCGGCGTGCCAACCATTTTGATCCAAAGCGACTCTAACACTATCGGTTTGGAACGCCTTCATGCGAAATGCGATCGTACCGTCTGCATTCATGCCGAAGCTCGCGCCATCAAAGACCAATTCATCTTGTCCGCCGACTTGATTGCAATAAAGAAGAGGTAGGCCGGTTTCAGCGACGCGCTCGCGTGCCAGCTCAATACGAACATCGGTTTTGCCGACTTCATAGGGCGATCCGTTCGGCGCAATTAATACGGTTGCGCCTTGGCTTTTGAGTTCGCCCGTGACGTCAGCGAACCACATGTCCTCGCACGTTAAAAGTCCAAGTTTTTGTCCCCGGAATGGAACAGGCGTGGGCAAAGGGCCTGCGCGAAACACGCGCGGTTCATCGAACACACTATAATTCGGCAGATGGTGCTTGGGTGAGATGGCAACGATGTTGCCGTGATCGATCAAAAGCAGCGTGTTATGAAGCCGTTCATGAATGCGCCACGGTGCGCTGATTAACATGCCCGGGCCCCCCGGTTCGGTCAGTGTACATAGTTCCTTGACTGCACGTTCGATCGCATCATCAAAAGCTGGCTTTAAAACCAAATCTTCGGGGGGGTAGCCGGACAAAACAAGTTCAGGATAAACAATCAAATCCGCTTCAGGATTGTGAACCCAAATATCACGAATAATCGCCGTATTGCCGCTGATATCACCAACAGTCGGATTGACCTGAGCCATCACTATTTTCATAGGAATAATAGTATAGGTTTTTTAGACGACTTCCAGTGCCTGCAAACTAGCGGCCAGCCTTGATTTTTTCGGCCACCAAGAAGGCGAGTTCCAACGCTTGGTTGGCATTCAGGCGAGGGTCGCAATGGGTTTGATAGCATTGCGCCAAATCGGCATCAGTGAGTTTATATTGTCCACCCGTACATTCGGTCACTTGTTGGCCCGTCAGTTCAATATGAATGCCGCCTGGATGGACGCCTTCGGTATTGCAGGCATCGAAAAATCCGACGATCTCGCCAAGAACGTTATCAAAGCGGCGCGTTTTAAGTCCGGCATCGGATGTGACTGTATTGCCATGCACGGCGTCGCACGACCAGACCACAGATGCGCCTGCTTGTTTAACTTTTTTTAGCAGCGAGGGCAGAAGTTTGGATACTTTATCTGATCCCATGCGCGTAATCAGTGTTAGTCGTCCGGGGATGTTATCCGGATTCAAACGCTCAATCACTTTCATGAGGCCGTCGGCATCCAAATCCGGGCCAACTTTAAGGCCGATAGGGTTTTTGATGCCGCGAACGAATTCGATTTGCGCACCATCAAGTTGGCCTGTGCGTGCGCCAACCCATAGGAAATGCGCGGATGTATCATACCAATCATCCGTCGTGGAATCGATGCGCGTCAACGCTTGCTCATAAGGCAGCAACAAAGCTTCGTGCGATGTATATAGGTTCGCCTCGTGAATTTCCGGCACATTTTCAGAATTGATTCCGCAGGCAGCCATAAATGACAACGCCTCATCAATGCGCGTTGCGATATCATGATAACGTGCGCCCAAAGGCGAATCCGCGACAAAATCTAAATTCCAACGATGCACGCGATTTAAATCAGCATATCCGCCTTTGGTAAAAGCGCGTAGCAAATTGAGTGTCGAGGCGCATTGATGGTAGGCATCAATCATGCGCTGAGGTTGCGGCTCGCGCGCTTTCGCATTAAAGGCAATGTCATTGATAATGTCGCCGCGATAGGATGGAAGTGTCACGCCGTTTACGGTTTCGGTATCTTTGCTGCGCGGTTTTGCGAACTGACCGGCGATACGGCCGATTTTAATCACCGGCATCGACCCCGCATACATCAGCACCACGGTCATTTGCAAAATCACACGCAGCGTATCGCGAATATTGTTGGCAGAAAATTCAGCAAAACTTTCCGCGCAATCCCCACCTTGGAGTAAAAAGGCTTTACCTTCTGCTGCGCGGGCAAGATCTTGCTGTAAGGCACGCGCTTCACCTGCAAATACAAGAGGCGGCAAAGTCGAAAGTTTTGCTTCAGCGGCGCTCAAAGCGGCCTGGTCTGGATAGATGGGCATTTGGCGTGCTTCAAAACCACGCCAGCTGGCGGGGGTCCAAGGGGCTTGAGCAGTCTTTAAATGCGGCACGTTCTTCATAACATAAGGATTAGCATAGGAAATCACTGTTGTGCCACACCCGTTTTAGGGGAATAATAAAGGCAATGACACAAGCCGCCACGCGTCCGACCATGACTTCCGCCATTGATCTGCCCGGCCTGTACCGGGATTTTGTACCGGGACTTGATGCCATGGTGACGAATGACATGACGCGCCAAAAGGACGTTTTGTCGACCGCGAAGCTTCTGACCAAACAATCCCATGACACCCCGGGATTAGCCCGCTTGCTGTTTGACGCAACCGGTTTTGGCGGCCCGCAAAACTGGACTTTGGCAATTGCTGGGCAGTTTCTTTCGTGGCGCCGTGATGCTGAGGATTCTGGCGGTCATGCGCATTTGGCTGAAATTTTGAAAATGACGTGCACGCATTTTGGCGTGCGGCCCTCTCACCCTTTATTGCCTGCCGCGGCGATGGCATCCGTTATAGGAGCGGTACCTAATGACTTGCCGTTCCATTCGGCGCATCACACGCGCGAAGTTGTAGCGCTGACTATGGCTTTAAGCGCGCAACAGCATGCAGAGAAGCCATTTGAAGATCCGCAAACACAAGGCCTCGAATTATTCATCGGCGCTTGTATCCATGATTTTGCGCATGACGGTTTTGGCAATGCGCGCCATGGACAGCACACACCAATGCGTCTTGAGCAAAACGCACTGGATCACGCTTTGCCGTTTTTAAAAATCGCGCACATCCCTGATCCTTCATGGGAACGTATTTGCGTGATGGTTTTATCGACAGATGTCAGCAAACCCGCCGCATCCTATACTAGCCCGGCAGAATGGATGCGCATCGCCTATCAAGGCATTAATGATGATAGTGATGAATGCCCGCCGTTTTTATCGCCGTTGTTTGACGATAGTACGCTTGCCATGCAATCAGCGATCCTTGAGGACGCCGATTTAGGGGTATCGGGCGGCACCCCTTACGAGTTCGCGCGTCGCATGACGGCCTTGATCGCGGAAGAAACTAAAGTTTTGTCGCCATCGCCAGAAACTTTGATCGGCTTTATCGACCATATTTGTCATGGATCGTTTATGACCCCAGCTGCCAAAACTTTGTTCGGAGATTCCATGAAGCGCCTGCGCACAGCAGCGAAGGAAGAGTCTGCAGATACCATTTATCAATGGTCCTAAAGCAAGACTCTTAACGCCAGAAACGGAATAGGGCGGGTATACCGAGCATCAAACGGATTATAATTCGCACGTTTTAATTGCTTTAGATGAAGCACCGTCATCCTTTTTAGCGCTTTAAAAAATCTTGTTTGAACATGCGCTTGATCCAAATGCATTTGAGCCGTATCAGCGATATTGCGCACATAAGAAAACAATTTTTTATCCGGTTTGATATGTGAAAATTGTTCTGGCGCCACACCAATGTCTTGCAAAACATCGGCTGGCAAAACGCGATCATCGTGGCGAATAAAATAGTTTAAAGACCGCATAAGGCCCGTCAAACCATATGCTATCGCTAAATGATGCAAGGTTTCTGAACTTTCGGATGCACCCAGAATCTTAGCAAATAATTTTAAAAGCGGACCGTTGGTTTGTGCCGCATAAAGATCCAGCGTCGGAGGTGGTGTGTTATCGGCATCGCGCATTCGTGCATCAATCAAATCCATAAACAACGATTTATCTAGATTGTAATGCTCAAGTGTTGGACGAAGAGCGGACAAAACTTCATGGCTATATTTTCCATCCGCAATCGCATCGCGCCACCAAGTCAGGCGAATGTGTCCAGTCACAGATTCGCGCGAGACATCCCGAACCTTGGCGATTTCATGATTAAAGGCTAAAACTGCCCACAAAGCCGCACGAATCTTAGGTTCTGCGGCAAGGGTCAAAATATAGCGATCGCGGTCAAAGCGCTCCGCTATATCCTGACAATAATCGATAGCCTCTTGCGAATTCATGAAAAACACTTAGCTTAAAGCCCACAGAACAACAAGAAGAGGCTTAACATGACGACTTTTACTCTACCTGAATTACCCTATGCCTACGATGCGCTAGGCCCTTATATGTCTAAAGAAACGTTGGAATTTCATCACGACAAACATCACAAAGCCTATGTCGATAAAGGCAATGAGCTGATCGCAGGCACAGGTCTTGAGGGCAAGTCGTTGGAAGAAATTGTGGTTGCGACGTTCAAAGATCCTTCTAAACAAGGCTTGTTTAATCAAGCCGGTCAGCATTGGAACCACATTCATTTTTGGAATTGGATGAAGCCCAATGGCGGCGGCAAAAAAATTCCGTCGACATTGGAAAAAGCCATTAACGACAGCTTCGGCAGTTTCGATAAATTCAAGGCCGATTTCGTGGCGGGCGGTGTTGGCCAGTTCGGATCGGGCTGGGCTTGGCTGGTCACGGATGACAGCGGCAAACTGTCCATCATGAAAACCCCGAACGGTGAAAATCCGCTTGCGCACGGCAAAACCGCAATCCTTGGTGTCGATGTGTGGGAACATTCCTATTACATTGACTACCGCAACGCGCGCCCGAAATACCTCGAGGCGTTCGTTGATAATCTGATTAATTGGGAATATGCCGCGCAGATGTTTGAAGCATCTGGTAAAGCAAAAGCTGCATAATCCATACGCAATTCGCATCACAGCCCTACGCCAGATTGGCGTAGGGTTTTTTTATGCTCTACATTCGCTGGTTTACCGACATTCACAATCCGCCTGGTGAATATATGCAGGATGGTCTTTTAGTCGATCAAAAGGCATATAAGGCGCAAATTTTGAATGCCCTTGATTTCGTCGTAGCCGACAGCCAAAAGGCTGCGCCGCATTGGATCATAGATGGCGGTGATCACATCGATACCACAGCTGATGCCGAAATAGACCGTGCTTTGCATCATGAAACGCAAAACCGTTTACGTGCCTTATACGAAAGGTTGATTGAAATTGCGGGCAATCATGATGTGCGCCACCCTGTCTTGGACGCGCATACGCAATTCAATTTCCAAGCCGGCGGCAAAATCATTGCGCATGACGACGCTACCATCATCGTTTGGGGCGCCAGCGTGGAACCGCAAGGTTTGGTAGGCGATGGTCCGGGATCGCATAACCGCAAATATTACGAGGCATCCCCCATTCAAGTGGCTTGGTTAAAAGATGCTTTGGCTGCAGCGGCTCCTGCCAAGCCTGTATTGTTATTCACGCATATTCCACTTGATACCAATGCGTTTAGCGAACCGCTCGATATAAATGAACAAAATAATCCATTCCGTTCCCATTACCGGAACGGCCAAGATATCCGTGACATGATCAATGCATCAGGACGCAAAGTGTTTGTGTTCTCGGGGCACCGTCACGTCAACCGCAACAGTGTATGCTGCGATATCCCCATGTTCACCATGGATCGTTTGCTGCGTACCGAAGAAAAAAGTGATGATCGCCGCAAAGGCATGAATTACGCCGATATACGTGTGGGTAATGGTCAACTGGTGTACGAACGCTTTGGCGCAAAGCCCGCGCGATTCGAATTAGTTCTTTAATAAGGCTGCGGCAACGCGACGCCCTTCGGCCATTAACACATTATATGTGCGGCATGCGGCGCCGGTATCCATCGCTTCAATATGCAGGCCCTGTTTTTGATTGGGCAACAGAGCCTTTAACGTTTTGCCAGTTCCGTACAAAATCACATCAAGTTGGTCTTTATATTGAACGAGGTCTTTTAAATCGCCTGACAACCATAGAACGACACGGTCAGGAAATACGATCACATTGCTGGTATGCATCTGACCGCTGATCTTAAACCCGTCACTGCCGTAAGCCTGGATCACCATGCGATCGGACGAAATGAGTGGCGTTAAGTCCATTTACGCCGCCTTCGCGAAATCTTCGGCCTTTAACCAAGTATCGAGGTCAGCAAGCGCGCGTGCACTCATTGCCTGTTTACGCTCTGGGCCACGAATATTGCGACCCTTGGCATCTTTCAAATCAACATCCGGGAACAGACCGAAAGTCACATTCATCGGTTGGAACGTGTCCGCATTCGCACCGCCTGTGATGTGATTCAAAATCGCGCCCATCGCAGTTGTACGTGGCGGTGCGGAAATATCACGGCCTAGATTTTCGGCTGCGGCAAAACGACCAGCCATCAAACCGACCGCCGCACTTTCAACATAGCCTTCGCAGCCTGTAATCTGACCTGCGAAGCGTAGAGCAGGGCGTGCCTTCATTTGTAATGTTTCGTTGAGCAAACGCGGGCTATTGATAAACGTATTACGGTGCAATCCACCCAAGCGCGCGAACTGCGCATCCTCTAATCCCGGGATCATACGAAACACGCGGGTCTGCTCGGCATACTTCATTTTGGTTTGGAACCCAACCATGTTGTAGAGTGTGCCAAGTGCATTATCCTGACGCAGTTGTACAACGGCCCAAGGGCGGCGATCCGCCCGCGGATTATTAAGGCCTACCGGTTTCATCGGCCCAAAACGCAACGTATCAATGCCGCGCGATGCCATCACTTCGATCGGCATGCAACCTTCAAAATATGGGGTGTTGGTTTCCCATTCTTTGAACTCGGTTTTCTCGGCGGACAGCAGCGCCTCGACGAACGCGATATAGTCCTTTTTATCGTCGAACGCACAATTGATGTAATCCTTGCCCGTCCCGGCAGGACCTTCTTTATCGTAGCGCGATTGAAACCAGGCCTTTTCCATGTTGATGGATTCGGTCAACACAATCGGCGCAATGGCATCGAAGAATGCGAGCTGCTCTTCACCGCCTAATTTCTGAATGCCTTCGGCAAGCGCGGGGGATGTGAGCGGGCCCGTCGCAATGATGGTAGAGCCCCACTCTTCCGGCGGCAGTCCTGCGACCTCGCCACGCTCGAAAGAAATCAGCGGATGTTCGTGCAAAGCTTTCGTCACTTTTTCCGAAAACGCATCGCGGTCGACGGCAAGCGCGCCGCCTGCGGGTACGGCTGCGGCATCACCCATTTTCATGATCAGCGAATTGCAGCGACGCATCTCTTCATGTAACAAACCGACTGCATTGTTTTGCGCGTCATCAGACCGGAAAGAGTTGGAGCAAACGAGTTCTGCGCAACCGTCCGTTTTATGCGCATCGGTCATACGCACAGGGCGCATTTCGTGGATCACGACGGGTACGCCTGCAGTGGCGATTTGCCAAGCGGCTTCGGATCCTGCAAGGCCTGCGCCGATAATATGAACGGGTTTCGTTGCCATGGCCGCCTTTATAGGACAGGGCGGTTCAGAAAACCAGTGCTTCGCGTATGTCCCACAGCCATATACATGAGACTGTCAAAGAAGCGGATACGTTCAGGCTCAAAGGCCTGTAGCGTTTCGACGACCATTTGTGCCGCGGCATCTTTGATGCTGATGGCGTGGCGCGGGCTATATTGCGGGACCGGGCCTGTCAAAATGACCAGGCCACGCCCGTAATCAAAACTAATCACGGCAGGTGGCTGTCCCGGCACGTCCACATAACGGGCATGGGTGCGGAAATCTTGGCCCTCGTTTGGCACAAAGGTCGGCCCACTGGAATAAGCGACAGGGAACTCCATGGCGAATTCCATCGCATCCGTCACGATCCGTGCCGTAGTAAGACCGCGGAAGTAACGAGGGTCATTGCCATCGACACCTAATCCTTCAGGTGGACCGAAGGCAATACCGTTGAACAAAGCAAGCAAACCTTCATCACGCGTTTTATGCGGTGCCCAATGCGGTTGGAAGCGCACATTGCGCGCAGCATAATTCGCGCCCGCGCATTGGCCGATAAAGACACCACCGCGTTGTATATAGGCGCGGATCAAATCGTTCGCAGGGCCGACATGGTCGTGATACAGGCTTTCTTCACCAACGATGCCGGGTAGAAGAAACGCATTCAAATTCTCATAGAGCGCTGGATTCAAAATATCGATGCGGCTGACATACTCAATTTGCGCCTTCGGCAGGCTACGTTTAATTTCCTGCTCCAGCCCGCCTACGGATGCGCGGCTGTCCCAATCGGAATAAATGGCAAAGCGGGGAAGTGATAAATTTGTCATAGGGGCGGGGTTGTAACGCAAAAGAGCAGCCGCAGGCAAATATAGAATTTATTAAATAGTACTAAAATAGTCTTGATTCGATTTTTCACATGTGCCACAACGGGTTAGAACCGATGAAAATATATGGGGTCAGTATGTTGGCATTTTTGATCATATCATTCCGTGAAGGCATGGAAGCGTTTTTAATCGTGGCAATTACACTCGCCTATCTTATGCGTACCAATCGCACGCAATTGGTGCCGCCTGTCTATTACGGAATTGGCTCAGCAGTGATTATCAGCATCATTCTTGGTGTATGGCTGGAGAGTGTCGCAGACAATCCGATGGCCGAAGGCGTGCTTGCTATTCTATCCGGTGTCCTAGTAGGAACCTTCACCATCCATATGATCCGTGCGGCCAAGAATATCAGTAATCATATTCGCGCAGGGATCGATGCGCAGACGGCGCGCCCAGGCATCTGGGCATCCGTCGGTGTCACCTTATTCGTAACACTCATGATTGCACGCGAAGGTATGGAAACCGTTTTGATGATTTCTGCCGCATCCTACGACATATCAAGCGCATCGCTCGTGACGGGTGTTCTAGCAGGATTGGCGCTCGCAGCCCTGATGGGATATTTTTGGGTTCATAAGAGTCATCTCATTCACATAGGTCGTTTCTTAAAAGTATCAGCAATCTTCCTTATGCTATTTTCATTGCAGATGATCCTTAAAGGTTTGCATGAATTCTCCGAAACGGGCAGCTTTGCCATCTTTGAAAGCGGTTGGTTCCATATGGTTACCGAAGACATGGTTGAGGAAGATTCAATAGGCGGCCAAATCATTGCCTACAGTGTGGTTTTAGTGCCTTTGGCATGGCTAGCTGCCGCAGCGCTGCGCGATCGCCTGTCCTCTTACAGGATATAAGGGATTCAACGGAGCAACGGTTCAGGTATACTAGTCGCTGTCGATTCGTTAACAAAGCAGGTCATCATGCTTCGTTCCTTCCTTTTCGCTTTTCTTCTAAGTCTTTTTGCGATGCCCGCCATGGCGCAACAGACCACGCCGCCTGCGGCACCTTCTGCTGCGATATCCCTTCCGGTTGCGGATGCGCAATCGATGCCGGCTACGACGGACCTCAAAAATTTGCCGCCGATGGATGCCAAAGCGCTGGATGATGGCGCGCCTATTCGTTTGAGCCCCGATGGTCCGGCCGTGATCCAACTGGATCGCGATGCGGCGACCGTCATTATCGGCAACCCGAATTATGCGAGTGCAGTCATGGAAAACCCACGCATGATTATGTTGATGCCGGGCCAACCGGGCGCGACAAAAATCATAGCGCTCGATCGCGAAGGCAAATCGATTTTGAATCGCCATGTGTTGGTCGGCAGCAACAAAAGCGACTTTATGCGCATTAACCGCGTCTGCGCGCTTGGTACCGAAACCTGTATGGCGCAATCGGTTTACTACTGCCCCGATGGTGATAAATGCTATGAAGCAGCACCATCGCAAAGCGGGGGCAATGTGTCTCTTGGCGGCGCCCCTAGCGCAGGTCCAGCTCCTGTGGCAGACACTGGCAGCACAACGCCGACAGAAGTTCCGACGGAGACTTATCAGGAAACGGTTGAATAATGGTTTTCTTCAACAGGTCTATTCTGATCACAGGTGTGCTGCTCGCCAGTATCTCGTTGTCGGGATGCGAAAGTATGAAACATACGGCATCCGCGAATGGCGATCCCAATACAGCAACAAATGCGCAATTATCCAATGCGATTGCCGACGCTGCGCGCGATGCACAGGCCGGCGGTATGACGCAAGAATCCTTGGGATTCCAAGCCAAGCTGTATCATGACGATCCGCATAATCCAGACAAGATTCTGAACTATGCGCGCGCCTTGCGCTATGCAGGTCGCATCGACGATGCCAAATTGGTGATCCGCACGCCCGCCAAAGGCCCGCGCGCGACGGAACCGATGATGACCGAGGCCGCGATGATCCTCATCTCCGCCGGGGAATATGACGAAGCGTTGGAATTTGCGCAAATGGCCGTCGAAAAAAACAAGAAATCCGCCGATGCGCATCATGCGCTCGCGCTTGCACTAAGTGGTCTTGAAAAATATGAGGCGGCACAACTGCAATTCCAAGAGACGGTCAAAATCTGGCCTGAGGGTCGCGATCAAACATCCGTCATCAACAATCTGGCGATGAGCCTTGCTGCTCAAGGTAAGATTGAAGAGGCGCGTACCGCAATGGCCATGGCTACGGGTGAGGCGCTGCGCAGTGCAACCTATCAAAACAATCGCTCGCTTTTGGAGGCGATTAAAGATCGCACACCGGTCAAATCCGAAAAATTAGAGCCCATCATTGCTAAGCCGGTTTTGGTACATGAAGATGTCGCGCCGGCGGCAAAAGTGAAGACCGACAGCGAGCCGGCTGCATCGACGGTTGCGGTCACCAAGACAGAAACAAAGACAAAAACCACCATTGCTAAGCGCGTACGCGGCACCACACCGGCCTCCCAGGTCAAAGCCAAAACTCAGGACGTACCTGCGGATATAGAGCCGGCCGCTGCACCAAGTGCCCAGCCTGCCCGCAACCCGGCAAACAAAATGGCACCAATCGTCGAATAACATATTGATGTTATTGTGTAATCTGAGTTACTCAGTTCGTTTTGTAGCATTTTTTCAAGCTGGTCTTTCCAGACATAAAAAAAGACACACGGGGGGCGTGTGTCTAAAGCGACTATACTCTATTCAATGCGCGATCGCTATTAATGCGAAGCGATGGAAGCCTGAATACCTGCGGGGCCTAAGATGACGATAAAGAGCGCAGGCAAGAAGAACAAAATCATCGGCACGGTCAATTTCGGCGGCAAGGATGCGGCTTTACGTTCTGCCTCAGCCATACGCATATCGCGTGATTCATCGGCCATCACACGCAAGGCTGTTGAAATACCGGTACCGTATTGTTCCGCTTGAATCATTGCTGTTGCGAATGATTTGGCGGCGCCTGACCCTACGCGTTTCGCAAAACCTTGGAACGCTGATTTGCGATCGTTAAGCAGGCCTAGTTCGGCGCCTAGGAAACCGAGTTCTTGCGCAAGGATTGCAGAATGCTCGGCCACTTCCTCGGCAATACGATTGATGGCTTGTTCGATGGAAATACCGCCTTGCACGCAAATGAGCATCATATCGAGCGCATCGGGAAAGCTTAGATTGATTTCTTCCTGGCGCTTGA